>JAHRWD010000073.1 GCA_019090315.1 Pseudomonadales bacterium | reverse complement strand
GGGTACATCGTTATCTGGATGGGCCTGTATATTGGCGCAGTCACAACTGCTGCGATTGCAGAGGCTGAGCCGGGATCAGCGCAGGTAAATAAGCCCGAAAATACGCTACTAATAGTCGGTGATAGTATCAGTGCCGGGTATGGGATACCAGTGGACTACGGATGGGTAGAGTTGCTTGAACAGCGGCTGGTTCAACAGGGGATTCCATGGAAAGTTGTGAACGCCAGTATCAGTGGCGAAACCACCAAAGGAGCGCTCGACAGATTCCCTGCTCTGGTAAAACGTCACAGCCCCAAAGTGGTGGTCATAGAACTCGGTGGAAACGATGGATTGCGCGGTTATCCGGTAAAAGAGATGACCGCCAATTTTGAAGCGATGATTCAGATGAGTCAGGAAATCGGCGCTAAAACTATTCTGGCGGGTATGCGTTTGCCGCCCAATTATGGAGGGCGCTATGCCGAGCCATTTTTTCAGCAATATGCATCCATTGCAGAGAAATACCAGACCGGACTGGTTCCATTCTTTCTCGACGGTGTAGCGGGGCATCCCGATATGATGCAGGGTGATGGCATTCACCCAAATGAACCGGCGCAGTCGATATTGCTGGAGCATGTATGGAAGCCGTTGAAGCCGATGTTAGCGCACTAGGTAGCGTTAAACTGAACTAGCGATGACAGCCGAGCCGCCAGTCCAGCGGAAAATAATCCATATCGACATGGATGCGTTTTTTGCCTCGGTTGAACAGCGTGATTTCCCAGAACTGCGCGGCCAGCCAGTGATCGTCGGCGGCCAGCCGGAACGTCGTGGTGTGGTGGCAGCCTGTAGCTACGAAGCCAGAAAATTCGGTATACATTCCGCCATGGCATCCTCGCGGGCTTATCGCTTATGCCCCAACGCCATTTTTGTGAAGCCACGTTTTGAAGCCTATAAACAGGCATCTTCCGATATTCATGAAGTATTCCGTGAGATCACCGATCTTATCGAACCGCTATCATTGGACGAAGCCTATCTCGATGTCAGTGACTCAACCGAGCAGCAGGGTTCTGCCACACGTATTGCACAGCTGATTAAGCAAAAGATATTGTCACGCACCAATTTAGTGGCATCGGCGGGTGTTTCCTACAATAAATTTCTGGCGAAAATAGCATCGGATATGGATAAACCCGATGGCCTGTTTGTGATCCGGCCAGAGCAGGGCATGGAGTTTGTTTCAACCTTACCGGTCAAAAAAATCCACGGAGTAGGGCGTGTCACCGAAAAGAAAATGCTCGGGCTAGGAATCGAAACCGGCGCTGATTTAAGAGAAAAAAGTCTGGTAGAACTTCAGCAATATTTTGGCAAAAGTGCGCAGTACTATTTTAATATTGCGCGGGCGATAGATGATCGCCCAGTGCGCTCGTCCCGAAAACGAAAATCGATTGGAATAGAACGTACCTACCCTGAAGATATGAAAGAGCTGGAACTGATTAAGACACATCTGTCGGAGCTACTGGAAAAGGGCATTGAACGGATGGAGCTTAAACAATGCTTTGCACACACCTTAACCCTGAAACTGAAATACGATAACTTTGAGCAGATCACCCGTAGCCAGACTACCGAGCAGTTGTTTGAAAGTGCGGAACAATGGTTGCCGATATTATTTGTACTGTTGAATAAAACCGATGCGGGGAACAGGGCCGTGCGGCTTTTGGGATTGAGTTTTTCCGGGTTAACTTCCGAGAAACCATCCAGTGCAGAGCAGCTGGCTCTTTTTTGACAAAGTTTTTTGAGTACCTTTTGTTACTAATACGAATAACCAGTTATCAACGCTAAACGCTATAGATTAGGGAAGAACGATGAAAAGACTGATACTCATGCGGCACGCAAAAGCGGGTTGGGGAGAAGCCGGGTCAGCGGACTTTGACCGCACCCTCAGCCCACAGGGTGAACGTGATGCGGAAACCATGGCGGGGCGCATGGCTCTGCGAGTGAGTCTGGATCCGCCTGAAGTGCCACAAAAACTTGATCGGATTATCTGTAGTTCTGCCCAGCGAACCCGCAGTACCGCAGAAGCACTGGCGCAGAAAGTTAATTATCCGGTTGCTAACATTGAGCTGGATAAAAACCTCTACCTGGCGGATCTGGATACCTGGTTAGAAACAATTCAATGCCTACCGGAGCAGCTTCAATTTGTGGTAATGGTGGGGCATAATCCCGCCCTTACTGAACTGGCTAGTTACCTGGGTTCTTTACCATTTTCCGGTATGCCGCCGGGTGGAATGCTTTACCTGAATTACGGCGAAACGGATTGGCAGAATATAGGGTCTATACAGCCCGAGGCACAGTTTTTTGATTCACCCGACTCACCTGTTTCACCTGATTCACTACGGAAATAATTAGCATAAAAATAATGAGTACAAAATTAATCATGAAAACCAAAACGCTAAACCTGCTGATTTCCACTCTTGTTTTTTGTGTGAGCATGCTGGGTACCAGTGCTTTGTACGCAGAGCAAAAAGAGTTACCCAAAAATAATCCCCGCGTACTGTTGGCTACGGATAAGGGCGATATTGTGCTGGAGCTTTATCCCCGGAGCGCACCTATGTCGGTGAAGAATTTCCTGCAGTATGTTGATTCGGGGTTTTACAGCGATACGGTATTTCACCGGATTATCCGTGGTTTCATGATTCAGGGCGGCGGTTTTGATAAGGATATGATGCGCAAAGAAACAAAAGGGCCGGTAAAAAATGAAGCGGACAATGGTTTGAGCAATAGACGTGGAACGCTGGCGATGGCGCGAACCAATGATGTGAACAGTGCTACCAGCCAGTTTTTTATTAATCATACCGACAATAAATTTCTGGACTACCAGGGCGATGCTAAATTTGGTTATGCAGTGTTTGGCAAGGTGACCGATGGGATAGACGTGGTAGATCGTATCGCTGGCGTAGCTACAAAACGTGCAGGCGCACCGGTTAGGCCGGTTGTGATTAAGTCGATCACACGCATCCCTGAAAACCCTACAAAGTAAGTTTGACGTACTTTTTTGCCTGATAAAGCCGAACTCAGTTTTGGGCTGGCTGAGCCGGATATTCAGTGGAATGATTCGGGTCAGCCCTATTCAACCGAATATCAGGATATCTATTTTTCCCGAAGCAGCGGCCTCGATGAAACCGAACACGTTTTTATTGAGGGCAACCGGCTGCGTCAGCGTTTTTCTGAGCTGAAAGGTACCGGGCCGAATAGAAATTTCACCATAGCGGAAACCGGTTTTGGTACTGGGCTTAACTTTCTTTATACCTGCAGTATCTGGGATCAAATCGATACCGGAGATGCCCGTCTTCATTTTATCAGCGTTGAAAAAGCGCCCCTGTCGCCACAGCAATTAACGCAGGCTTTTAGCAAATGGCCTGAATTAAAACCGTATCAGGAGCGGCTGCTGGCCTGTTATCCCGAGCGGCTTAAAGGCATCCATCAGGTTCACTTTTCCGGATTAGCGTCACAAAAAACAGACACTACTATTCAGCTGACGCTACTGTTTGGTGAAGCGGTTGAGCAGTTACAACAGCTTTCAGGCAGTGCCAGGTTTGGTGTTGATGCATGGTTTCTTGATGGTTTCGCTCCCTCCAGAAATCCGGATCTATGGAGCCCTGAGCTGTTTGCTGAAATCGCCAGAGTTAGTGCTAATAGCTCGACATTTAGTACCTATACCGCCGCCGGGGATGTGCGTCGAGGCTTGACTGAAGTCGGTTTTGATGTGGAGAAACTGCCTGGTTTCGGAACAAAACGTGAGATGTGCCGGGGAGTGCTTCGGTCTAAATCATCCGTACAAATGCGCCAGCCAAAACCCTGGTTTACATTGCCGGTACTTGCCAACGATAAGGTTCGCGATAGAAAAGCCGTGGTGATTGGTGCTGGACTGGCTGGCTGCAATGCAGCTTATTCATTGGCACAGCGTGGCTGGCAGGTTGAATTGCTGGATGCAGGGGAGGGCGTAGCAACAGGAGCCTCGGGTAATCCCCAGGGTATTCTTTACACACGGTTTTCATCAACGCCCTCTAGCTCCGCCGAGTTTTCTCTATTCTCCTATTTGTTCGCGCAGAAATTCTATCGTGAGCTGAGTGAGGCCAACCCGAATTGCTCCGAGTTCTTTTTCCCCAGTGGTGTCATCCAGTTGGCATTTAATGAAAAGGAACATGAGCGACTCCGCTCTATTGTCGATAAAACGGCGCTGTCGCAGGATCTGGTGAAATGGCTAACGCCACAGCAGGTTAATGAGCAGTCAGGGGTGACTGTTGATATCGAAGGTCTGTTTTTCCCAGGGGGCGGCTGGCTGATTCCATCAACGTTGTGTCAGGCACTTTCTCAGCATCCCAATATTACCCGTAGATTTTCCCAATCCGTCGCAGAGCTTGAGTTTATCGAGACACAGGGCTCAACCGGTTGGCGTTTACTTTGCGAAGATAAAAAACAGATCACAGAAGCGCCGGTTGTGATACTCGCCTGCGCTGAACAATCGAACCGGCTGATTCCGGGCCGGCCACTACCCACAAAAGCGATTCGTGGACAGGTTACCCAGTTGCCGTCGAATGCTGGCACACCAAACCTGCAAACCGTGCTTTGTACCGATGGTTATATTGCACCTGCAAATGGCAGCAGCCAGTGCATCGGTGCGACCTATAATTTCGGTAGTACTAGCGCCGAGATCAGCCCTGAAGATCATCAGACCAATCTGGCAAATCTTGGGCAGTATCTGCCAAAATTGCATCAACAGATTACCGATGGTTGTGATCCCGAAGAGCTGTATCCTGAAAATCTGTCGGGTCGAGTGGGCTTTCGCTGCACCACGCCGGACTATCTACCCATCGTCGGGCCGTTACCGAAGACCGATGCATTTCTATCGGATTATGCGATTCTAAGAAAAGACAAAACTATCCCGGTTCAGCAATCTGGCCGTTATCATCCGGGCCTGTACAGCTGCATCGGTATGGGATCGAAGGGCCTGGCCTATGCGCCGCTTTGCGCTGAACTGCTTGCCTGCATGATCTGTAACGAGCCGTTGCCGATGACTCGAGCGCTATCCGAGGCGCTCAACCCGTCTCGTTTTCTGATTCGAGACCTGATTAAAAATCGGCTTTAAGCCAGAATAGGGTCGAAAAAAAACCTGAATTCGTTTAAATTAGCGGCCACCAGTTCTACGCATACTAATAATAGCTGGATTGATTCGGAGTATTTTGGGGGAATCGGGTAGTGGATGTTTGGGTCTGATCGATCCGTAGCCCACACCCATAACGTCAGGCAGCATCCTTACCCAGGGGCTGCGGGTAAGTCCCGTAAGAATTCTCCCTCGCTCAAACCTATACGAAACCCTGTTCATGGACGCAAAAATACTCCAGGGCGTGAAGGTTTCATACACACTAAAAATAATGAGGTCACTCTAATGCCTGAAGAATATTTGACGAAACCGGAGATCGCCGGAGCCAAGGGAATGATTGTTGCGTTTCACGCCAATCACAGCCCAGAACGTATGGCGATTATGTCTGAGCAAGGTTCACGTACCTATAAGCAACTGAACAACCGTATCAACCAAATCGCTGCCAAAATGCGTGATTTTGGTCTGGTTCCTGGCGATGCAGTTTCATTGATCTGCTCAAACCGTCCAGAATTTGCAGAAGTGCTAATGGCCTGTCTGCGTACCGGTATCCGTGTATCGCCAGTTAACTGGCACCTTGCTGCACCAGAGATCACTTACATCGTTGATAACTCTGACTCCAAAATGATTTTTGGTGATATTCGTTTCAAAGACAACCTTGAAAAAGTGATGGCCGAGTGCCCACAGGTTAAATTGGGTCTATCTGTTGGTGGCGATATTGAAGGCTTCCAGGATCTAGAAGACTACATCGCAGGCGCGCCTACCGAGAACATCGCTGATCCTACACCGGGATTTCAGATGCTCTACACATCGGGCACTACCGGCTATCCAAAGGGCGTATTTAAAGAGCCTACAGGCAAGCCAGCTCCACCAAATCCACTCACAGAAGCCGCTGATTACAACCCGGCTACCGATACTGCACTCTGTACTGGCCCTCTTTACCACGCTGCTCCACTAGGTCTTGACCTGTTGGCCGCGCTGGGTAACGGCATTGGTTGCTACCTGACCGACAAATGGGATCCGGAAGAAACACTACGTTTGATTCACGCATACAAGATCACCCACAGCCACATGGTTCCCACCATGTTCCACCGTATGTTGGCATTGCCTGAAGATGTGCGAGCCAAATATGACGTTTCTTCACTGAAATTCATCATTCACGGTGCAGCTCCATGCCCGGTACACGTTAAAGAAGCGATGTTCGACTGGTTTGGAAAAATCATTTACGAATACTACGGCGCAACCGAAGGTATGGGTTCAATCGTTGGCCCTGATGACTGGTTCAACAAGCAAGGTTCTGTTGGTCCGGCTCCTGAAGGTCTGGTTATTGTTGATGAAGAAACCGATAAAGAGATGCCTACTGGCGAAGTTGGAATCATCTGGATTCCTGTTCCTGATACCGGTCTGTTCACCTACTACAAAGCGGAAGAGAAAACCGCCGGTGCATACCGTAACGGTACTCACTTCTCTATGCACGATGTAGGGTATGTTGATGCAGACGGCTACCTCTACATGTCTGATCGTCGTAACGATCTGATCCTTAGTGGTGGCGTAAACATCTATCCAGCGGAAGTAGATGCGGCGGTACTGAAACACTCAGCGGTTTTTGATGCCTGTACTATTGGTATTCCAAGCGAAGACTGGGGTCAGTCAGTAATGACCGTTGTTCAGCTTAAAGAAGGTATGGATGCTTCTGAAGACATGAAAAGCAAGTTGATCAAACATTGCATGGACAACATCGCGAAATACAAATGCCCTCGTAGCATTGAGTTTGTCGATGAATTGCCACGAAGTGACGCAGGAAAAATCCAGCGTTTCAAAGTACGTCAAAAGTACGTACCTGAAGCGACTAAGTAGAAATAACTATCTGAAACCCGTTGCTATGTAGCGGGTTTCATGTGGTCAATATCAAAAGGGGAGAGCCACTGTGTTTGCAGTGGCTCTCCCCTTTTTTTTGCTCTCGGTATTGCCAGGATATGGTTAGTACCGCGATATCAATGAATTTATCGATTAGCCGGCCATGGTGCTGGCTGTGGATATTCTGCCAATGCAGCTGCTTCGGCTTTACAATCCCGGCTGGGTGGCAGGCCTTTGGCGCGAACAGCCTCGAGTTCGTCCCTGGCATGTTCGACAGCGTCACGAAATTTTGGATCAGCGTGCAGTACGGAAACCGCGGCAGCTCCCATCGTCCGGCCCATCATAACGTCACTTTGCCAATGAACATTGCAGATCATACGGCTCTGCCCAAAGGCCCAGCCCCGGGCCAGAAGAGCATCTGCCTGCTCCGGTGCTATCTCACTCAGGATCAGCGCCCAGGCCCATCCAATAGCCGTATGCCCGGACGGGTATGAACCATCTCCGCGTAACATCTCTTCATCGTCGGGTGAACAGATCGGTTCATTGTTCAGAACAAATGGGCGGGGGCGTTTATAGTGATTTTTTGCTGTGTAGGTCGAAAGGCCCGCATCCGCAAGGGTACGGCGCAACAGCATATAAAGATGTGGGGTGTCCTGCTCGGTGATGGGCGCATTCAGCGCACAGGAGAACGTACCCGCAGCCTCTGGAAACATCAGGATCGAGTCCTGATAAGCCAGTTTCCAGCGCGCTGAGCCACGCAAGGTCATGCCCTCCTGGTTGATTTTTTCATCCAGTGAAAGCGCAATCGAACCTTTAGCTGGAGGCGGCGGAACAAGCGCCAGACTATCGGGATGTGCCTTGATTGGTAAATAACCCTGTAAAATTCCGGGGTGTATCTCCGGCACTGGTTCAGGTTTTGATGGCTTATCAAAGCTAGAACAGCCCGATACAAAAGCGATGCCAATAACAACAATCACGCTCTTATAGAGCAAACCATCGAACCGTTGTTTTATCATTTACATTACCTTTTACGGAGCGTTGTTATTAGCTGATTACCGGCATGCCGGCGATGTAGGGATGAACAAATAAAAATACTGCAAACATGACCAAACCCTTAGCTAACATTATTAGCTCAGATTTGATCGGTGCAACTTCAGGTTTAACGTATGCACCTTCACGTTTGTTTATCAAAATGATCTCTGCAATAGCCCAGCCAGCCAACGCGCCAAACAAAATCAATGACCTGTTGTCACCATTGGAGAGAAGATGACCAACACCCCAGAGCACAAGGCCAGTTAGTTGCGGGTGTCTGATAATACGTTTTATATTGGTTGCAGAATGTGCGGCAGAAAATAGTATAAAAGTAGCGAGGACGAGCAGGGTAGTTACAGGTCTGCTCCATTCCGGCAATACATATACAGCAATGGGATCAATGGATCGCCAGCCGAAAACCATGGCTACTATGGAACTGATTACCAGAATGGCAAAAATGGCTTTATATCCCATCTCGCCAAACCTGCTAATCAGTTGCTCCCGAAATGGTACTGCCAGGGAGGGAATAAAGTGCACTCCAGCCCATAAGGCAAGACCGGCTATTAGTAATATCATGAGTTACTCCGGATTGATCTATTTGGCCACTTTTATACTGGGAGAATCCTCGTGGCTTTCATCGGTCGATGTCACACCGATTTTGTATTTAGAGAATGAGCTACGATAATAAAAATCCTGGCAACTATATACCCTCTACCCGGTTTTATTTTAGTGTTCCGAATTTTCCGGAATTTGGGAATCTAAATTTGTTTAGGTTTTGTAAAAGTATCGTGGTTTATGCTTGACCCTAGAGAGGGTGCCAGATCAATTCATACTGTTGGGAATTACATAAACTGTGGAAGAATTATCTGAAAACTTGTTTGAAAGGAGCATTAGTCTAGAAGATCGACAATTGAGCTATTCCCCGCAGCATAATCGTAAGCATTCTTACCCTCTTCGCTTTTCCTGGAAGCATTTGCGCCCTTACCCATCAATCGCTTTACAGTATCGGCCTGTCCCTGGATGGCGGCGATCATCAAAGGTGTCAGGCTTAGCTTGTTGCGATGTCGAATATCGGAATCGTGTTCAATTAAGAGGGCGGCAATTTGTTGATTGCCGAGATTGATAGCAATCATTAAAGGCGTATTGCCGCTGCTGGTTTGAGAGTGAACATCTGCGCCGTTAGCCAGTAGCATGGTTGTAATAGCTCTGTTTCCGTTCATTACAGAACGTATAAAGGGGCTATGTTGTTCATTATCCATTTGGTTGGCATTGGCGCCTGAGGCCACAATAAGTTTCGCCACCAATAGGTTGTCTGCATTCACAGCATGCCAGAGCGCGGTTCTACCCTGTGCATTTTTTAATGTTACGTTGGCTTTCAGGTTCAGTAGTTGCTCGACAAGGTCTGGCATGTTTTCTTTGGAGGCCAGTATCAACAAATTGCCCAAATAGTTTCCATGGTTATTGAAGGTCGATATATTACTTATCAGTAGTAGTCCACTGGCACTATGGTTATTTATGATGGCGATCCCGGCAGGGGTTGCTATCACGTTTCCCGTATAGGCAGGTCTGACACCTGCATTCATGAGCTGCTGGATGGCGAGTTCGTTTCCATTTTTGGCGGCCATAGTTAAAGCTGAATTAAGTTCGCTAGCATATTTGGTTTCCTGCTCCATGCGGGAAATTATTTTTTCAGTAATTAGTTCGTTGTTTTTTAGAATAGCCAGTGTCAGCGCGTTGTTACGATTATCGTCCGTTACTGAAAGATCAATTTTTTGACCAAGTAGGTAATCGGCTACATCAATATCGTTGTACCAGGCGGCCATCATAAGATCAGACCAAATCGCCTGAGTAGAATTCTTCTTTGATCGAATTTCGTTGTAACTGTGGAGTTTTCTTTTTATCTCTGCCTGGGTTTTATTCTGGGAGGGTTTTCCACCATGTACTAAAAGCAGGTTTTTCAGCTCTGGGTAGTTTTTGGAGCTCGCCATAAAAAAAGGAGTTTGGCCAAACTTATTGGCTATGTTGGCATCAGCCCCATTGGTGAGTAATAGTTCAGTCAGGCAGTATTCATTGGATAAAACTGCATAGTGCAGGGGAGTGTTTTGGGAGTGATCAAGAATACTGATAGATGCCTTATGCCTTAAAAGAGATTCTACAGCTGCCCCGTTGTTAGTTTTAACAGCGATATGGAGTGCGCTATCCCCTGTCTTGTTTGTAGCGTTTTTATCGATATTTTTTGATAATAATTCCTCCACTATAGGCAGGTGCCCGTGCAACACGGCTAGCGTTAAAGCGGTCTGACCATTTGCTGCAAGTAGATCAACGCTTACGCCTTTTTTGAGTAGTTGACGAACTCTAACGCTTTCACCTCGTTTAATTGCTCGAACAAGCTCTTCATTCAGTTGTGATTTTGTATCTGTTTTGACAGCCTCAAGACCAGAATCCGCGGTCAGGCTATCCAGCTGCTTCTTTGCCATTTTATGGTTATGGGACGCTGCTATCTGAAAATAGTATTCCGCTTTGCTGGCAAATTCCGCGTTTTTACTGCCTTTTTGTTTGTAAATAATCCCAAGGGTGTAACAGGCTTTTACGTGTTCGGTTTTTGCGGCACGGTCTAACCAGTAAATGGCGTTATTCCTGTTTTTGGGTATGCCATGTCCGTTTAAATAGAGCATGCCTAGCTGATATTCGGCCTCTGGGTGTTTCTGAGAAGCCAGTCGTTTTAGCTTGGGTAACAAAATTTCATACTGTTCCTGCAAGAGCAGTCGCTTTAACTCTGTCGGAAGCTTTTGTGATTCAGCACTAATGTCTGGTGCGATAAGCACGCTGATGACGAGAAAAAGTACCGCCAAGTTGGCGAACCAGTTTTTGTATGTTTTAAAGGAGAGCTTGTACACAGGTTAACGTCTATTCTGAACCATGTTTGGTATTGAATTTCACCCCAAGGGCATCGAGAAGGACCGTGGGTAAAACCCCACCTGCACAGATAATAACAGCATCGTTTTTAAAGCTGTGGATCTGTCCTTCTGCTTCGATTTTTACTTCTTCTCCAGTTATCTCTTTGACATTACTAGAAAGCAATAGCTGTAATGAACCATTGTTGACTGCATCTTCTACACGAACCCGATTCTTTTTCTTGGCGCGTCCAAAAGCTCCACTACGGTAAGATAGTTGCACGGTGGTATTGCCCGGTTCAGCGATACTGGTGGCGGCCTCCAGCGCACTGTCGCCACCTCCCACCACCAACACATGTTGGCCACTATATTGTTCCGGATCTAGCAGTCGAT
>JAHRWD010000072.1 GCA_019090315.1 Pseudomonadales bacterium | reverse complement strand
CGTCAGATGTGTATAAGAGACAGGAACATGAACTATCGTGAACATTTGGTGAAACGCTCAGCTTTGAAAAAAATAGCCGCCGCCTGGGTTGTTACGGTACCGGCATCCGGTTTGCTTGCAGCTATGATTTTTTTCGGGATACGGGCAGTGACTGGGGGTTAGTTTTAGTGTCGTCCGGCAACATAATAAATCAAGGGGTACTCGTGCCCGTAAATTTTTTTACTGGAAAAACGAGCTCAAAGATTTAGCGACACTTGGCAACAATATTTCTATCGCTAAAACTGTAAACCATAGTGGCGGTGCTCTCGCTCCTGATCTCAATAACGCTATTGCCGAATCTGTAATGAATTTGCTTAATGACCCAAGTTTGTGCCTATATATCCGAGTAAATACGTAGCAATTCACTCAAACATCAGTCCAGCCCCCCACCTCTAGCAGACGATGATCAGGGGATCAGGCAACTTGATCTCCTCTGCACCCAGCTCCGCTGAACATCGAAACACAAAATATAGGGATGGTCTCTCTACACCCGCAGATGCCAGATAAAGTTCGTGGAATATAACATCGCTAAAATTCCCATTAGCTGGGCATGGCCACCAACTAGCTTTTCAATCGCCTCGTTTAGCTTCGCAAAACACCTGTCTATCCTGAGAAAAGCCGGATATGGCAATCGGAGTAGCCGTGCGATGCCTAAGCATACAAGCTTGTTCGATTATTGAACGCTTATCGCTGGATAAGTTATACTTGAGCCGTTTTTTACTTTTGTGCATGAAGGCCAACAACCTGTCTCAATTAGTAATTGCCGCAATGAGCCGGTTTTCTAACAGCAGTTGGCGCAGGCTCTTGTATATGTAATCTCTAACTAGGCTCCATATATGTCGTCTAACCAAATTTCTACTTTTGTTTTTAGGGCATCGTTATTGCTCAGCGTATTCATCATTGGTGGTGTCTTTGCTATTAAAGAATACCCTCCCTTTTCTCTACTACTAAAAGGTTACGACGACGCCAGCGCCCTTGCTAAGGAAATTTACCAAACAAGATCAACAATATTGGAAAAATACGTTTATGAAGGGGACGGAGTCACAAAAAATGACAGCGTTCAATCATACAAAGGGTTGACACTGCTACAAGGTATTTTTCCTGGCGGCCTGCAAGTCAAACTAATTGATATGGACGGGACGCTATTGAATACGTGGGAACTGGATTTTTTTAAGATCTGGCCTGACCCTTCACACCTGACCGAGCAAAAACAGCCAAAATCATATTTTGATCACCACTCTCAGGGAATACTCGCCCTGAAAGACGGTTCAATCATTGTTAACTTTGGATACTTGGGTACTGCTAAACTAGACAAATGTGGTGAGGTCATATGGACCGTTGACCGCATGACCCGTCATTTTGTCACTCCGACTTCAGACGGTAACTACTGGATCGGCGCGAATCGCGAAATCGATGATATATCTGAGGAATTGCTATTTTTTGGTATCAAGCGCTCTTGGTTAAAACATACCTACCAACGCTACGAAAACACCATGCTGTTGGTCAGCCCTGAAGGGGAAGTCCTTAAAGAAGTCTCTCTATTGCAAGGGTTTTACGATGCTGGGCAAGAAGGGCATATTTTTGACGCGCTCAAAATAGCCCAGGACGATCCAACCCACCACAACAACATTGAAGAAGTGACACAGGCGCTCGCTGACAAGATCGACGATGTCAACAAAGGTGATTGGCTTGTCTCAATGAGAAATATGAATATGCTCAATATTCTCGATAAAGACACTTTTACGATTAAGTGGAGCTATAGTGGCGCCTGGACTCGGCAACATGACCCCGACATAACACCGGAAGGCAACATTGTCGTATTCAATAATAGTCGACGTTCATATGGCTTCAACCGGGTGCAGGGCAGCTCTCTCACCGAGCTCGACCCGGCAACAATGAAGACACGCATCATCCATCCGCGAAAAGGACAGCCCGGATTTTATACCCGAATATTTGGAACGCATCAGACACTACCAAACGGAAATATTTTTATTTCTGAGGGACTAGCTGGGCGTGCATTCGAGATAAACAATCAGGGTGACATAGTCTGGGAGTTTATATCACGTTATGACGATGAATATGCATCAGTTGTTGAAGAGGCCTACCGTCTTGATTACGGTTTTTTCAATGTAGAAAACTGGGAATGTAGTAGTACCTTAACGCAATAAATACTATGACGAGAACCATAAAAATGAAAACGATTCACCAGGCTACTTTGGCCATTTTTCTAATATCTTTTTGTTCAATATCCCATGCATACATAGGACCCGGCGCCGGCCTTACCGCTATCGGTTCTGTCTTGGCTTTTATTGGCACCATCTTTTTGCTGATTGTAGGTTTTGCATGGTACCCAGTTAAAAGATTGTTAAAAGGCAGAAAAAAAGACACTATCGAAGATGATGCCCTCCCTGAAGTCAATGCCGATGAGCCAGAATAAGGTCCTTTGATCATGATATTGATTATTTATTGCCTGGCGGTAATCCTATTTTGCGCCGCTTTCTATTTCACTCATATGCTCAATGAGTGCAAAACAATTATAGCTATCGGCAATGATTCATTCGCGATGATGAACAACAAGGATCTCAACGATGATACCAAAGAACAATTTATTCAAGCATCGGCAATTAAAATGCTAAAAAGTAGCTTTATGTTGCTCATCAAAATAGTAATCACATTAGGTATCACGGTACTACCCTTGCTACTAGCCGACATCACGGAGATCGCAGATTTTTCTGAAACCAGCCACTATTCACTGCGAATAGATGTGCTGCTAATCACCACCGTGGTGGTTACTCTATTTGTATTCTTGGGGCGAAAGGTTTTCAAAAAACAATCCTAACCATGGACAGCACTTCAAATTACTCTCGGCTCGATCGCGCGCTCCACAAGGTATCGTTCGGATCATCAATACTCCAAGAAATTTTAACCGATATAGAATCTGCTCTTTTTTCAAAAAGCTGGGCAGAGATCCCCGCATCTAAGCCTGTTTTCATTACCTCACTACCCCGTGCCGGCACTACAATAATCCTCGAGGCATTGTATCGATTACCCGGTTTAGCGGCACATACTTACCGAGATATGCCGCTAATCTATACACCAGTACTGTGGAATAAATTATCTGGCGGAATTCGCAGCAAAGGCACCCTCCGTGAACGTGCTCATGGCGATGGGCTTGTCATCAGCGAAGATAGCCCTGAAGCTTTCGAAGAAGTATTGTGGACAAAATTTTTCTCGGATCATTATTCCGGCAACTCTATACCCATTTGGGACACGACGAATACGAAGTTCAGGGAGTACTTTCTTGAACACATGAAAAAAATTATTTCGTTACGCTGCCCTGATGATCACAATAGTCGATACGTAAGTAAGAATAACGCCAATATTGCACGGACCAGGGCAATCAAAGCCATGTTTACCGACGCAAGCATCGTGATTCCTTTGCGGAATCCAATAGATCACGCATTGTCTTTATTACGTCAACACACTAATTTTTTGAAACAGCACGCCACTGATAAATTTGTGGCTCAATATATGAAAGACATTGGGCATTACGAATTTGGCGAGCTACACCGCCCTATACAGTTCCCTCAATTTTCAAATCTCACCTCCAACCTGCCTCCTGAATCGTTGAATTACTGGTTAGGTTACTGGATAGCCGCATTCGAGTACTTGTCGGTCCAGCAAGAAGTCAGCTTCATCTCCTACGAAAACCTTTGCCTCTCGCCAAATCAGGGGCTTGGCAAACTTTGTCAGCATATTGAACTTGAAGCTTCACCCGAAGAAATCGCTACTGCTTCGGCCGTATTTAATGCTCCAGCAGAAACAACATCTATAGACAGTCTTAAAGGGCAAGGTGTTGACAGGGAGTTATTAGATCGTGCACGGGATTTACATCGCAGCCTATTGTCACGCTGCTTGCTCAAGCAGTAAAAATTTCTGCTTGCCTCTTTCTTTATTGGACTTGAGCGGACAAGGATTGGCGGCATCGCTAAAATGGAAAAGTGCTGAAAACCAATTCAATGAAGACCGTAGAGATCTGTCTTGCACGGTATTTATTATGAAGGAGGCAAGACGTCGAAAACTGATCTTTACTCCCCTTGCAATAAAACCTCATGGCGACGAAGATTAGTATCAATAAACACAACTTCTTTCTTTCCCAGCGCATCTTCGCAGTATCCGTTTTTTAACTCTGCGGCTGAAATTCCAGACCATTCCGAAAAAATACACTCAAAATAGAAAAGGGAGATCACGCTGTTAATGCCGATACTCATTTTGGTTTTTGGATATACAAAGAAGGGAACCTTTACCGAATCGATATCAGGATCACTTCGAACGTCATGCCTTAGCGGTGTGACACTTTCTGGATGCATCAATCCGTGATCAGAAAAAAACATGTATTTTCCACCATGTTTTTCTACGGCCTTGATAACTTCCGATTGGATGTAATCTGTATACAGAACCGTATTGTCGTATCGATCTAGTTTCAAATCACCTCCTTCGAATTTGGAATATTCTTGTGGGTAGCGATCTATAAAATTAAAGTGAGAGCCAAAAAAATTCAATACAATTAGCCGCTTTTTCATTTCGCTGGAGGCTTCCAAGGTCTCTACTAGTTTTGAAACTAAAACAGAGTCATATTGGTTATCTGAACTATGATCCGATACAAAATAAATATGGTCTGCCTGTTCCGCTATGGCAGAAACAGAAAAATCCCATTCGGAGTGTTTGGTATTATTTGAAAGCCAGAATGTTTCATAACCCGCATCCCGGGCAAGATTTATAATCGATTTTGAAAAATCTGGGATTGATCCAGCCTTTGTTAACATCGATGGTATTGAACTCCATGTGGTGGTACCTGCAGAATATGCACGAGTATAGAGATCAATAGATCCCACCATACTAGATAACCTCGGCGTGGTGTCTTTTTTATAACCATATACTTCCATGTTATCAGCTCTTAATGACTCACCAATACCCAGTACCAGAAGATTAGAGGAACCCTTAAGTGTTACTTCTGTCCATGTTGACTCCATATTCTGTTTTGTGGCCACCAAGGAAACTGTATCAGTGATACCCCTAATGCTACTCAAAGGAGGGAATCTGTTGGATAGATCGTCAATAAAATACTCTACCGAAGTGAATAAGTTCGAATGCCCTCTGGCAATACCAGATCTACGAAAAAGATCATATTCGGGTGTCGAATATAAATTATGGCTGGTTACTACGGACGGAATAATCAAATAGGAAAGACCGACAGATAGAGTGCCGACAGTTATTAGTTTTATTGTAGGCACGTACAAATATGTCATCAATAGTAGACAGGTAATCGAAAATAATGTCGAAAAAAGATTACTTGCAATAAACGCCAGTGACTCACCAGATGATGATTCAATCATACTCATAAAAACACTTACAGATAATCCCGCTCCATAAGTTAACTGGATATAAAGAGCTGATGTGATAAAGAGTGAAATAAACGCTCTCAGTATTACCAAGCTCCCGGAGGTCGCCAGTACCCCATAGACAAGGATTGACTGGAACACAACATGAACTGATGCTTTCAGGAAAGAATACTCATACTTATCCAAATTTAGAAAAATCATTGAAACCAGGATAAGGGCAGGCAAATAAAGAACTTTCATTTTTAGCATATCGTTTAACCCTCAGTAATACCCAGACAAAGGGACCAATTGCCTGTTTTTAGCGCCAATATTGCCGAAAACAATGGAAACACCCTGATAATTCTTTCACTTTCATTAACTACAAGTATAAAAAGCTGGAAAACCTATCGGGATAGAATTCAAACTCATTTTCCATAGGTGCCGGAAATAGATACATAAAATCATGCATAGCGGTCATTTATATCGCAATTCCATTGCACAAATTTGTATCGTTTTTCTCAAATAAATTCCATTACATATTCTGGTATCCGGTAGTTATATTTGGGGCGGGTTCCAAATATGCATCTGGAGCCCAGACGTCAAAACCCATCTGCAAAATTTATCATTTCGATCACGCTCGTACTGCTCACTGACACCTAAATTGATGTCACATTTCGATAAAAGAAGTTAAAGACAGTCGGTCTTTTGCATCTACACTGGCAACAGCAGTGTAGGTGCATGAAGAAGATAAAAACACTATTGCGCAGTATATCCTCCATCAATAACTAGCTCTGAACCGGTTACGAATGAAGATTCATCTGAAGCCAAATACAGCACACCATTGGCAATATCCTCGGGTTGGCCGAGGCGGCCAATTGGGTGCAGATCAATTAAATTCTGGTGCGCTGCTTCGCCGTCTGGCCCGTCGAAAAAGCGTTGGACAAGGGGTGTATAAACGTAACCGGGGTGCACGGAGTTCACGCGAATACCGTAACCGGCGTTTGCGCAGTACAGCGCGGAGGATTTGGTCAGTAGTTTCACACCACCTTTGCTGGCGTTGTAGGCTCCACTACCCGCTGCACCGATCAATCCCATGATGGATGAGATATTGATGATCGATCCACCGCCGGTTTGTTTCATCGCCCGGATCGCATGTTTTGTTCCCAGAAAAACCGCATCAAGGTTAACGCTCATCACCAGCCGCCAGTCTTCGAGGGTGCAGTCTTCAGCATTGCCACCTGCACCAATACCGGCATTGTTGACCAGAATATCGAGCTTTCCGTATTGCTCAATGACGCTTGCAATCACCTCTTGCCAACGCTCTTCCTGGGTCACATCCTGATGCAGGGCTATCGCGTTTCCGCCGCTGGCTTTGATCTCATCGGCAACGGCTTGTGCGCCTTCGAGATTGATATCGGTCACCACCACCGATGCACCCTCCCGTGCCATCACCAGACATTGGGCCTGACCGAGCCCGGAGGCCCCGCCACTCACTAACGCTACTTTGTTTTCTAATCGAGCCATCGTTTTTTCCCTTTATTATTATTAATATTTCTGGAACAAATCCTGTATTTCAGCCGCTGGCATGCATAGCCAATCAGTTACCGAACATATCCGGCAATAGATACGAAATGACAGCTGGACCCGAATAATACGAATAGATGCCAGATACCGTGTGCATGGGTAAGTCTATTCATATTATCCAACACATAGAATATGACCCCGCCGGTGTAGGCAATGCCACCTACTGTCAACCAATATATGGCAGCTTCAGGAAGAGCAGCCTGTAACTCTGAAAAATTGAATGTACAGAGCCAGCCCATCACCAGATAAATTAGTACCTGCAACCACTGGATGCGTTTGGGTATAAAGATATCTAGCAACAGGCCAATGATGGCCAATGCCCAAACCAGTGCCAGAATGATCAATCCATTGCCGTCACGCAACGAAACCAGCATGTAGGGTGTGTAGGTTCCAGCAATTAGCAGGTATATCGCTACGTGATCGAGCTTCTGAAATATTTGCTTTAGCTGGGGCGGGTGAAAGCTATGGTACAGGGTAGACATGGTGTACAGCAGCACTAATGTGAAACCAAAAATGACAAAACTTGCGATAAGCCAGGGATTCTTTTCCTGAATACCAATGGTCAATAGCGCGCCAAATCCCACCAGTGCCAGAACGGCACCCACCAGATGAGTAATGCTATTTAGTTTTTCACCGTAGTACATTACATCTCAGCCTGTATTCATCATTTAATTTTGTATTACCCTGCCCCGATGCCAGACATCATTCCCCGGTAAAGACCGGCTTTCTTTTCTCAAAAAATGCAGTCCGCCCTTCTAGTGCATCTTTGCTGGCGCTCAGGGTTTTCACCTGATCCAGTTCCTGCTGAAGCCCTGCGGCAATGCCCTGATTGATACCTGTGTGAATTGATCGCATCACGGCCTGGACGGCCAGTGGTGGTCGCGCAGCAAAGGCGTTGGCGAACTCCTTAACATCGGTCATGAGTGTTTCGCGGCTACAAACCCTGTCCACCAGGCCAATACTGTGGGCCTGCTCAGCACCAATACGCCGGCTAAGAATGATCATCTCTGTGGCTTTGGAGCGCCCGACCAGGCGCGGTAGGCGTTGTGTTCCACCCCAAACCGGCATTACGCCCAGTTCTGTTTCAGGCAGCCCGATAATGGCTTTTTCCGCATCCACCATAAACCGATAGTGACAGGATATTGCGATTTCACAGCCACCACCGAGTGCATATCCATTGATCGCTGCGATTACCGGCTTGGACATCGCTTCGATTCGGTTACATACCGCTTGAGCCTTGAGGGTAACCACATCACCACCGGAGCGATCCGACAGATCCATACCAGCTGAAAAGCCTTTGACGCCATTGCCAGTCAGAATAATCACCCGAATGTTACGTTCATTTTCAGCTTCATCGAGCGCCTTTTCCAACGCAACAAACGCCGCCAGGTTCATGGCATTGGCCGGTGGACGGTTTATCTCGATGGTTAATAGATGGTCTTCGCGGATCAGTATTAACGGATCTTCACTACTCATTGCATCACTCCTTGTTTTTGTTATTTTGGCCTGTTAACGACAAGTGTAAGGGAAAATGCCGCGTCGGACTAACCGCGAGGGCGCGAATCGCTGAATTTGCCAGAAATTGACCTCGATCAATATCCGACATACACAAATCTGGCTTATATGGACAATGGTGGTGTGGGTGTTTATTCTTTTCGCAGGCAAATATCCGGCGAATATCATCGCCTCCGAATTTAGCCCCGAATAATTATAAAAATACGCGATCTGTAACGATTATAAAAAGGACAATCAAGCAAAGGAGCTTATATCTATGTCTACCAACAGTGCAGAACAATTTGATGCCGTCATTGTCGGCGCCGGCATTTCCGGCATGTACCAACTCATTAAACTACGCCAGCAAGGGCTTAAAGTCCGGGTTTTTGAAACCGGCGACGGCGTAGGTGGAACCTGGTACTGGAACCGCTACCCCGGCGCACGTTTCGATTCAGAGAGCTATAGCTATGCTTATTCATTCTCGGAAGAGCTTTTAGAAGAGTGGGACTGGGATGAGCATTTTGCAGGCCAGCCCGAAACGCTTCGGTATCTGAATCACGTTGCAGATAAGTTCGACCTGCGCAAAGACATTCAATTCAATAGCAAAATAAAATCAGCTACCTATAACGACAACACCGGACGCTGGTTGGTAGAAACAGAAGATGGCAGCCAGGCCGATGGACAGTTCCTGATCACTGCTATCGGACCACTCTCCGCAGCTACGATGCCCAATATCCCGGGCATTGACGATTTCAATGGTGAGTCCTGGCATACCGCCGAGTGGCCCCATGAGCCGGTTAGCTTCGAGGGTAAACGAATCGGTGTGATTGGTACCGGCGCTACCGGTGTCCAGACCATTCAAGAAGTGGCTAAAACCGCCAAACACCTCACTGTATTCCAGCGTCGCCCCAACTGGTGTGCGCCATTGCATAACAGCAAAATCAAACCTGAAGAGCAGGCTGATCTCAAAAAACGTTATCCAGAGATCTTCAAAACATGCCTGGAAACAACCGGCTGTTTCTTACACTCGCCAACTATGACCAGCGCCCACGATGCGACGCCCGAGGAGCGCGAAGCACTTTATGAAAAGCTTTATGCTGAGCCAGGTTTTGGTGTTTGGGTAGGTGCCTATTACGACACGTTGATGGATGATAAAGCCAACCAGTATATGACGGACTTTATCTCCAACAAAATTCGCCAGCGTGTAAAAGATCCTGAAATCGCAAAAAACCTGATCCCAACCGATCACGGCTATGGCACCCGACGTGTACCCCTTGAAACCAATTATTACGAAGTCTACAACCAGGACAACGTAGAGTTGGTAAACGTCAAAGAGCATCCGATTGAGAGAGTCACTGCCAAGGGCGTTAAAACTGACGAAAAAGAATATGAGCTGGACATGCTGTTCTATGCAACCGGCTTTGATGGCATCACCGGTTCATTTGATCGTATCGATATTCGTGGTGAAGGTGGCGCTAAACTCAAGGACAAATGGGATGAAGAGGTTAGAACTTACCTTGGCATACAGGTTGTCGGCTTCCCCAATATGTTTACCCTGGTTGGCCCTCAGAATACCGCTACGCTCTGTAATATCCCGCGCTGCATTGAGCAAAACGTTGAATGGGTTAGCGATACGATTAAGTATATGACAGAGCAAAAACTTAATAAGATTGAACCTAAAAAGCAATCTGAAGACGAGTGGACTAAAGGCGTTGTCGAGGCAGCTTCTATGTCGATGTTCATGAAGGTTCCATCCTGGATTTCAGGCCAAAACTCAAATGTTGAGGGCAAAGATAAACCACGCTATATCGTTTATATGGGTGGTGCGCCATTGTATCGCGAGGTTTGCGAGAATGAAGCCAGCTCAGGATACTCCGGCTTTAATTTGGCTTAAGGGGTTTTCATCCACCTCACCACAGCGCATCGCTCGGATGCGTGTGTGGTGAGGTCACATCAGTTACAGTGAATACAAAGCAGAGTAGCTATTCAGCCTACTCCTGAAAATCGCCATTTTTACGGCCACCCTTCGATTTATTCTTTACATTTTTCAACAAAACCAGCTCCTTGTTAGTGATAATTTATCTGTAATTTTTTTCGTATAATTATCAATCAGGATGAAATAACCCGCCAATACAAGTGGTTATCATCTTATTGTTAAGCTAATCCCTTTCGATTAAAGTACCGCAACGCTTCACCGAAGCGCACATAAAAATAATAGATAAGCAAAAATAGATGGAGACCATCATGAAAAAGATATCAGTGTTGATTCTGAGCGTACTATTCGTGTCCCTACCTGTATTTTCAGTTTCCGCTGAAAGTATCGAGGAAAAAGCCGTAGATTACAGACAGGGGGTCTTTAATATCATGGCCTGGAATATCGGCCCGATGGTGCAGATGATGAAAAGGAAAATACCCTACGATGCAGAGGTATTTGCCGGAAATGCCGCAAGAATCGCAACGGTCGCACCGATGGCTCTGGAAGGATTTATCCCCAACTCACTTGATGATAGTGATGCAAAAGAGAAAATCTGGTCCAACATGGATGACTTCAAGAGCAAGATGAAGGAGCTGGAAAAAACTTCTACTGCACTAGCTAAAGCAGCAAAAACAGGAGATATGGCGCAGATCGGGCCGGCGTTTCAAGGTCTTGGAAAAGCGTGCAAATCTTGCCACGATGAATACAGAGAGGAGTAAGCTTAGAGAGGCTCTCTGACCTAGCCCAGGCCGACTACATAGAACACCACAGAGGCGCTGAAAAGTAGTGAAATAACCGCCAGCCATATCGGTTTTGGCTTCGCATGTTGAATAATATCTTCAGCGCCTTTCTTGTCTTTTTTACCGTGAATCATTGGAGCAACCAGGTTTTCTTTCTTGAAAAACCAGTAGCCCATACTCGCGCATATATGCAGCACAATTGCCGAGATCAGAACAATGATATTGGTATGGTGAACACTGGTGAACCAGCTGGATATTGAACCGGAAACACTCGCAGCCAACGGCCCCTCCGTAAAGATATCGTCACTACTGAACAATCCGCTGACCGCCTGGGTAAGAAGCACCAACAACATCATAAAAACCATCAACGAACCCATGGGGTTATGCCCCACATATCGCCGCTCGCTGGATGAAAACAGCGCCTTCGCATAGCTAAACACCGTTGTTGGTGAATAGATAAAGCTCCCGAATTTAGCGTAATCGGAGCCAATAATGCCCCAAAATAACCTGAAGATAAGCAGCGTCAAAATCCCATAGCCAATATACAGATGGTAGTCCATGTACTCGATCGACATATTGGCAGATACGATCGCAGAGATCACCAGAGTAACCAGTGCCCAATGGAAAAGGCGAAGAGGGAGATCCCATACTTCTACGGTGTCATCGGTTTTATTGCTCTTATTTAGCTGTTTGCCCATCTGTTTACTCCATTGGCTGCATTTGGGGTACCAACCTCTGCGCTACAACAAACTCCATTCTCCCGTTCTCGTGCAATATACCTGTAATCCATGGAAACAAGAAGGTGACTTTCTCACAATCCAAGCTTCACCTTTGATCGTAGTCTGAAATCATATACAGGCTGATAACCCAGGAAATAGACCAAAATACAGCCTTCTACTTTTGCTACTACAGCGCTATGATGAACCCCGTGATATCAAATACACAATAATGAAAATGGAGAAGGACTATGGGCTGGAATTACGGTGATGTAAGCGATGCGATAGGAGAAGTCATACCGGGTGATAACCCCGCACTGATTCATGATGGCAAAGTAACCACATGGAGAGACTTCATCTTTCGCACCAATAACCTGGCCTCTCAACTGCTGGAGCGTGGCTTAAAAACCAATGATAAAGTCGCCTTCTATCTACGCAATGTTCCGGAGTACAGCGAACTTCAGGTAGCCTGCTTCAAAGCGCGTCTGGTTCACGTAAACATCAACTACCGCTATGTGGCGGATGAGCTTCATTACATTATTGATAATTCCGATTCCAAAGCGGTGTTTTATTCCACCGAGTTCGCTGATCGTGTTGAAGTCATCAAACCTAATCTACCCAAGGTAGAGCACTGGATTGAGGTGCAGGACGGTGCGCAAGGGATTGAAGGTGCTACTCAATATGAAGACCTTGTGAACACAGGTAATGGCAAACCGCTGGGGATTGAACGTTCTCCTGACGATGAAGTATTCCTCTACACCGGTGGAACCACCGGTATGCCAAAGGGCGTGATCTGGCGTCAAACCAGTATTTGGGGTGACGAAGGTGGTGCCAACGCCGCTAACGATTACACTCCTCCAAAGGATCTTGCCGAGCATGTTGCTAACGTCAAGGCGATGGGTACATTTGGTGCCCGTATACTGGTCGCGTGCCCACTGATGCACGGTACCGGCATGTTAACCGCAATGGCAGGCATGTCTGGCGGCGGCTGCGTAGTCACCCAATCGATGCTCAAATTTGATGCTAACGAACTATGGACCTGCGTTGAGCGGGATGGGGTCAATGCCATATCAATTGTCGGTGATGCCTTCGCTAAACCAATGTTAAATGCGATGGAAGAAAATCCTGGAAGATGGGACTTTTCATCATTGATGGGCATTACATCATCGGGACTCATGTGGAGCCCTGATGTTAAAAAAGGTCTGCTGAAGCACCACCCTGGCATGGTACTGATGGACAAGTTTGGTTCATCCGAAGGACTTGGTTTCGGTGGTGTCGAAACCCGCGCGGGCGAAGAAGTTTCATCGGCCAAATTTGAAATTGGTCCAACCTGTAAGGTATTTACTGAAGAGTTCAAAGAGGTCACACCCGGCAGCGATGAAGTGGGCTTTATCGCCATGCGGGGCCACCTTCCGGTTGGATACTACAAGGATCCCGAGAAAACCGGAAAAACCTTCCCAACCATCAACGGTGAGCGATACAGTATCCCTGGTGATTGGTGTCAGGTACGTGCCGATGGCAGCCTGATTCTTCTTGGTCGTGGTAGCGTTTGTATCAACTCCGGTGGTGAGAAAATTTACCCGGAAGAGATTGAAGAAGTATTAAAATCCCATGAAGGGGTTGAAGATGCGCTGGTAGTCGGTGTACCCGATGACAAATGGGGGCAATCGGTCACTGCATTGGTACAGCCTACGCCGGGTCATGCACTTGAAGAAAAAGCGATGATCGCCTTTGTTAAAACAAAACTGGCGGCTTACAAAGCACCCAAAAAAGTGTTGTTTAACGACACTATTTTCAGAGCGCCAAATGGTAAATCTGATTACAAACGGGTTACCAACTATGCCAAGGAAAAACTTGGTATCGCTTAGCAGTTGTCAAATGTCACTTTCTGAGTGACCCAAAAAAAAAGCCGGAGTCTTATGCTCCGGCTTTTTTTTGGAAATCATAAAGTTATGATCTGATCCAGATCTTGCTACGATTCTGACTCAAAATTCAGGCTTGCAGAATTCACACAGTATCGAAGGCCTGTATCCGTAGGGCCATCCTCAAACACGTGCCCCAGATGAGCATCACAGTTGGTGCAGATGATTTCTGTACGGGATCGCCCCAGGCTTAGATCCGGCGCCTCCGTGACAATTTCATCACTGGTACCCAGGCAAGTATCAAAACTGGGCCAACCACAGCCTGAATCAAATTTGTTGTCTGATTCAAACAGATCCATGCCGCAGCATACACATTGGTATACGCCCTTGCCTTTGCTATCGCAGTACTCACCTGTGAATGGTTGCTCGGTACCCGCTTCGCGGGTAATCCGATATTGCTCTTCAGTTAACTGATCTCGCCACTGCTGCTCTGTTTTGGTTAATTTTGGCATCATTTATGTCCTTCACACACGTTTCAAAAATATTTTATTAGAATAGCCTGGGAGAATTCATCTACCGAAGTGACTTCAAAGTATATAATCATTTCCTGTATCAACAAGTAAATTATAAACAAGCCTCAAACAACTCATCACCAGCGAACAACCATGTCACATTTTTCAAAATCCACAAAACTATCAGACGTATGTTACGACATTCGTGGCCCGGTATTACAACAGGCCAATATCCTGGAGGAAGAGGGTCACCGTATCCTCAAGCTCAACATCGGCAACCCTGCCCCTTTCGGGTTTGATGCGCCAGAAGAAATCGTGATGGATATTATCCGCAACCTGCCGACTGCCCAGGGTTATTCTGAATCAAAAGGGATTTATTCTGCCCGCAAAGCCGTAATGCATGAGACCCAGCGGCTCGGCATTAGCAATGTAGCGATTGATGATATCTATTTGGGTAACGGTGCTAGTGAGCTAATCCAGATGGCGATGCAGGCACTGCTGAACAGTGGTGATGAGATTTTACTGCCTGCACCCGATTATCCGTTGTGGACAGCCTCCGTTAGCCTGAGCGGTGGCAAACCGATTCATTACCTATGTGATGAATCCGCAGACTGGCAGCCGGATATTGATGACATCAAAAGTAAAATCACCACAAATACCCGTGGCATTGTCGTCATCAACCCGAACAACCCTACTGGCGCGGTATACAGCAAAGCCCTGCTGGAGGAGATCATTGAACTGGCACGCCAGCATAATCTGATCATCTTCTCCGACGAAATTTATGACAAAATTCTATACGACGAGGCAAAACACATACCTACCGCCTGCCTCGCGGATGACGTTTTTTTCGTAACCTTTAATGGCCTGTCAAAGTCCTACCGCTCCGCTGGTTTTCGTGCTGGCTGGATGATTCTGAGCGGTGCAAAACATCGAGCTACGGACTATGTGGAGGGGTTGGATATGCTCTCCTCCATGCGCTTGTGTTCCAACGTAATCGGACAATTAGGCATTCAAACCGCGCTGGGCGGCAATCAAAGCATCAAGGATTTAGTACTTCCCGGTGGCCGTCTTCGAGACCAGCGCGACAGGGCATGGGAACTGTTAACCGCTATTCCCGGAGTAAGCTGCGTAAAACCAGGGGGTGCGTTATACCTATTCCCCAGGCTAGACCCGGATGTTTATCTCATAAAGGATGATGAGCAAATGGTGCTGGATCTACTGCGGCAGGAACACCTGTTAGTGGTACAGGGAAGTGCATTTAACTGGCCAGACACTCAGCACTTTAGAATGGTATTTTTACCCAGGGAGGATGAGCTGGAAATAGCCATCGGTAAAATAGCTCAATTTCTGGAAAGCTATCGCCAGTAATTAATATTCATTGCCCTGCTATTTAAAACAAAACCAACTACAGGGCAACAACAAAAACTAACTACCAAATCTTTTATCAAGCCAGCGATCAACAGAAAATAGTTTTGGCCCATGTACAAATAGAACAACCATCATCAGGCCCCACATGGTGTGCTGCTGAATGCCTGCATAGCTGATGTCCGGATAGGAGATAACCGCGACCAGATTCAATATAAACAGGCCAACCAAACCAAACCGTGTAAACAAACCAAACGCTATGAGTACCGGTAAAATCAGTTCACCCGCGGTTGCCATGTAGGCTGCTAACTGAAACGGGATAACCGGGACCGCATACTCATATTCAAACAGCATCAGAGTTGATTCCCATGTTTGAATTTTGGTAAGTCCGGACATAAAAAACACGCGGGCTATCCAGATTCGCAGCGCTATATCCAGTACCGGAGCAAGTTTTTCGATCCAGGAATAAAGGACTATTCTTGTTTTTATAATATTTACCGACATATTATTTTCTCCTTTTATTTGAGGATAAATCTAAAAATTAGGAAATTTTAAGGCGCATCCGCGAGGCTAAAATCACAAACCCAGCCCCGCTCAACAAACTGCGGAAGCAGTGTAATTACATCTACCTCATCATCCGAGGCCAGTTGTTCACAGACTTGCGAGAATGGTTTTTGTTCCCGCAATGCACTCAGTAATTTCCACTCATCCTCGGTCACCGGATCTAGCCGCATTTCATATCCATTACGCCAGATCCACAGGAATATTTCACCCTCATCCAGATCTACGTTTTCCTCACCTTCATACTCTGCCTGATTGACCTGCCAGACTTTATGCACTGGCCATTGGGAATGCATTAACCGCCCCGCATCAACCAGCTGAAAAATCACATCTTGATCGCCAATCTCGGCCAGCTTTTTAAAATCGAGTGTGCCGCAATCGGTTTCGTGAAATATTTGATGCCAATGCCATTCAAGCCGAGCCACATCCGGTAGATAAAGTAACTCCGAAGCCGGACCAAAACCTTCTATAAATTCAGAAAAAAGCGGACTGAATTCACTCAAGTCTGGACTTTCAGAAGGTAATTGCCGAATAAAGTGCGCTGACATTGCGTTAAAAAAATCTTCACCGACCAATGCCATGCATACGGGATAGGTATCGGCTAATGCCTGGGTCAAACCACCCAATACGCCATTGCGATATATCTCGATATGCGCCTTGGCAGACATTTTATCGGTTTCAACAATTGCCTGGGATAGCATCTGTTCAGCTTCACTGTCCGGCCCATTGAAGACGGCTTCGAGAAACAGTAGTTGTTGATCACGAAGGTTAGTCACGGCAGCTACTCACAACGCCCTTGTTTTGAGGTTAGATCGGGATTTCACTTGATTCAGAATCGCATCTGCTTTCTGTGCTTCGCCCAGCAGGGTATCCAGATCCGGCACATCGTTATCCCATTCGATTAAAGTAGGTATTGCACCAAAACGTTGAATAGCATATTGATATAGATCCCAAACCTCTGTGCGCACCTCGTAACCGTGGGTATCGTACAGATAGTTTTCCCGATATTCGAAACCGGCCAGATGAATTTCCCGAACGCGATTCAAAGGGATTCCATCAAGATATTTGTACGCATCAAAACCCTGATTGTGTGCGCTTACAAAAATATTATTTACATCAAGCAGTAGATCACAGCCGCTCTTTTCCAATACACCCTGAATAAAAGTAACTTCATCCATTTCTGAATTAGTAAATGAGAGATAGCTGGAGGGGTTTTCAACCAGAATGGTTTCGCCCAAAATATCCTGAGCCTGCGAGATCCGATCCGAGATCAAATCCTGCGCTTCAATCGTGTAGGGAAGCGGCAATAGATCATGCATGTATTGATGTGCAACCGATATCCAGGCGATATGATCAGAAATATGAACAGGCTGAAAACGTTGCTTTAACTGTTTAAGTTGTTTGAAGTATTCAAGATTAAGCGGGTCCGTCGAACCCAGAGACATACCCACGCCATGAAATGTAATTGGGTAATGCTGACAAACTTGCTCGAGGTAATGAAGCGGCAAACCGCCCTTGCCCATATAGTTATCCACCAATACTTCAAACCAGGGGATATCGGGCTTCTCCGCAAGGATGCGCTGATAATGCTCAAACCGTAGCCCTAATCCGGTACCGGATATCAGAGACGGTTTTGATGAAGCTAACGACATCCCGCGAAGCTCAAAAAAAGCTAACTTTTTACCTTAGCTCTTTACCTTTCCACCGCTAAGTTTTGCGCAGGTACCTACAGGAAGGTATACCCACTCTTCCGCGGCGCTGTCGCTAGAAGCCATTCCAGCACAACCATGCTTACTGGTACCACAGTCGTTTTTTCCTGCTTTAACCACGCCCTGGCATTTTTCCATACCGGCTTTACCAGCCAACGCACTGGATGCACCAGCACTGAGTCCAATCGCCAATACACCGGCCAAAGCCGCCTTTGCTATTGCTGAAGTATCATTTTTCATACAGAAATCTCCGATCACACGTTATTAATTATATTGAGATTATTCATATCACCCCAATAGACGTTACAAAAGTCCCAACAGAAGACTGCTCTCCTTTGAGTTAGTTCCACCAATTAACAATGAATTTCAAAAAAAACCAAATCAACCAGGATGTCTGTCAGATTTAGGTGTTTGTATGCAATTCAATTGCTCGCTTCAACCTTCTTAAGCTGCCGACCCAGCCGTTTTTCCGATAACGGGAATGCAGTGCCCAGGGTTTGGGCAAACTGTGAAACCCGAAACTCCTCCAGCATCCATCGATAGTGATCCAGTGCTAAACGATTTTCAACCGAAAGAAACTCCTGTTCAAGCTCCACGCATTTTTTATGATAGCCCATCATCAGCTTACTAATCTGCTGATCCTTGCTGACCTGCGAAGGTAGTTTCTCAAGCCGCTGTTGCAGTGCCTTCAAATAGACCGGATATCGTTTCAGCCACTGCACCGGCGTTTCAATCACAAAACCATCAAACATCAACAGCTCCAGCTGCTGCTCAATATCATCAAAACTGATCTGCCAGGATTTAGCCTGGGGTGCGCTTTTCTTTTTTGCTAGCAGAGCGCTGGTCTGCTGATACAAAGGTGCGATATCGATAATCAGTTTCATCAGTCGCTCGGTATTGGACACCAGCTCACTCTTGCCCTGCTCGACTAGTTTTTCAAACTCGGCTTGCTCATAGGGCAAGGTTTGATCTGTCAAAAACGTTTCCTGTAGCACCGCATCAACAAGCTGATTTTGTAGCTGTTCGGGATTGCTAAAGGATGCATAGTGAAGGATCTTGCTTGAATCCGGCTTGATCAATTTTCTGATATATTTAATCTGCTGGGGAATCGCCAGGTAGATCATCCGCACCACACCTTTTCGCTGGTTTTGTTGTGCCTCGCCGGGTGTATCGAATAGTTGGATATCAACCGACTCACCCCGATCAACCAGTGCCGGATAAGCTCTTACTTTACCAAACTCCTGCTCATCTTCGACCAACTGGGGTAGCTTGCCAAACTGCCATTTCTTCAATCCCGACTCGGTTACTTTGTGCGATACGACGCTGGAGGATTGTGCTTTATCTGTAGGCTGATCCGCCGCCTTAATGAGTATTTCCTGAAAATCCCGTCCTTCAAACAGCAACTCATCATCACCGCCATATACCTGAAAATTCATCTTTAGATGGGTTTCAAGCTGATCAAGATTCCAGTCATTTTTATGGATGGTAACGCCGGTTTTTCTCTTTAATTTATCCCCCAGTACACGGGTAAGGGGTTCGTTTACCGGCCACATGGTTTCCAGTACCGCGTCCACGTAATCGGGAACCGGTACAAAGTTTTTACGAATTGGTTTCGGCAGGTTTTTTACCAGCGCAATACATTTTTCACGCAATATACCCGGCACCAACCACTGCAGCTGATACTCCGGCAACTGCCGCAAAGAAGCGACGGGGGCTTTAATGGTTACACCATCCAGTGGATCACCCGGATCAAAACAGTAGCTTAGTGGAAAGGATAAATTTTCAAACTCATATCGATCTGGGTACTGATCCCGATCTACTTCGGTGGCATCGCTTTTCAGCAGGGTTTCCCGCTCCATACATAGCAATTTCGGTTGCTCTTTATGGATACGTTTTTGCCATTTCTCAAAACTACCTTGGTCGTATATCTCCGCCGGAATACGCTCGTCATAAAACTCAAACTGGGTTTCAGGTTCGACCAAAATATCACGGGTTCGGGACTTATCCTCCAGTCCTTCAAGCTGGGCGATTAACCTTTGATTGTGCTCAATAAAAGCCGCATTACTATTAAATTGATTTTCAACCAGTGCCGATTCAATAAATATTGAGCGGCTGGCTTCTATATCCTGAGGGCCAAAATTCACCTTGCGTTTGGCAACAATCACCAGGCCGTACAACGTGACCTGTTCAAAGGCGACAACCTGACCTCGTTTCTTCTCCCAATGGGGTTCGGAATAGTTGCGCTTCACACGCTGCCCAGCAATGGGCTCTATCCATTCCGGTTCAATTTTTGCGACAGTGTCGGCGTATAAACGGCTGGTTTCAATTAACTCTGTTGCCACCACCCATTTGGCTTTTTTCTTGAACAGTGCCGATGTAGGAAACGGCAGGAAGCGTCGGTTGCGGGTTCCTAAATACTGATTTTCTTCATCGAGTGTACCGATATTGCTGATGTAGCCGTGCAGAATCGAACGGTGAATGGCATCGTATCCGGCACTGGATTTGTTTTCTTTGTAGTTGAGTTCTTTGCAGATCAGATGAATCTGCCGATGCAGCTCACGCCACTCATTGATACGTGTCCAGGAAAGGAATTGCTTACGACAATAGCGTCGGAACTGATTACTGCTTAGCTCATCACGTTTCTCTTCAATATGATTCCAGAGGTTAATAAATCCGACAAAATCTGAAGCCTTGTCACGATAGATCTGATGAGCCTGGTCTGCGGCCTGCCGCTTGTTGGAGGGTCGTTCCCGCGGATCCTGAAGGCTCAGAACACTGGCGATGATCTGCATCTCCGCCAGACAGCCTTCGGCGGCAGCAGCCACAACCATGCGGCCAAGCCGAGGATCGACCGGAATGCGTGACATCTGCCGGCCTATATCGGTCATCTGTCCTGCCTTTGTGATGGCGTCCAGCTCTTCTAGCAACCTGAATCCATCACGAACTAGCCGTGGGTCCGGCGCATCAATAAAGGGGAAATCCTCAATATCACCAAGCCGCAGTGTTAGCATCCGCAAAATGACTGAAGCCAGATTGGTACGCTGAATCTCCGCATCGGTAAACTCTGATCGGCTCAGAAAATCGGCTTCCGAATAGAGCCGGATACAGATCCCCTCCGCAATCCGGCCACAACGACCTTTGCGCTGATTGGCGCTGGCCTGGGAAACCGCTTCAATCGGCAACCGTTGTACTTTGGTGCGATAACTGTAGCGGCTGATCCGTGCAAACCCTGGATCAATCACATAGCCAATACCCGGCACCGTGAGGGAGGTTTCCGCGACATTAGTGGCCAGAATCACTCGCCGACCACGATGACTCTGGAAAATACGTGCCTGATCTTTAGCGGACAAGCGTGCATAAAGCGGCAGAATTTCAGTATCCCTCAGCTCCAGTTTTCGCAGATCATTGGAAAGCTCTCTGATCTCCCGCTCACCACTCAGGAAAACCAGTACACCCTGGGGCGGCAATCCAGCGCCGGATTTACGCTTTTGCTGCTCAAAATGCTGTATCTCATCCAGCGCCGCCACAACCTGAGCCGACAGATCCAGATCATCCGATGATTCATCCTCTATCGCTGGACGATAGATCACCTCAACCGGGAAGGTTCTGCCGGATACCTCGATAATCGGCGCATCATTAAAATGCCGTGAGAACTTCTCAAGGTCGATGGTCGCGGAGGTCACAATCACTTTCAGATCAGGACGTTTGGGCAGAATCTGTTTCAGGTAGCCCAGCAGAAAATCAATGTTAAGGCTACGTTCATGGGCCTCATCAATAATGATGGTGTCGTACTGATTCAAAAAACGATCATGCTGGGTTTCCGCCAGCAGGATGCCATCGGTCATCAATTTAACCAGTGTCTGATCATTGGTTTTATCACTGAAACGAACCTGATAACCCACCTCGTTACCCAGTGTGACCTTCATCTCCTCCGCGATTCGGCTTGCCACCGCACGGGCCGCCAAACGCCTTGGCTGGGTATGGCCTATTGTGCCAAACACGCCCCTGCCCGCTTCAATACAAAGCTTGGGTAGCTGGGTAGTTTTTCCTGAACCCGTCTCCCCTGCCAGAATCACCACCTGGTTATTTTTGATGGTCTCGACGATCTCGTCACGCCGTTCAGTAATCGGCAGCTCAGTAGGAAAATCCAGAACCGGTTTTAAATCTGCCCGGCGTTGCGCTTTTGCCATTGAGCCAGCAATGCGCTGCTGGAGTCTCTCCAGTTCATCGGCATTTCGCTGCTTGTCCTGATCAGTTTTACTTTTCTCTTTGTTCTTTCCTTTGTCATTTTCAAGACTGCGCTTGAGCTTGCCGATAGATTTACCTAGACGAAAGCGATCCCGGGACATACAGCTCTCTAGCTGGCTATCCAGTTCTGAAATGATTTTTCGGGTTTCGGTCACCAGGTATACTCTTGATAATCTATCTAAACAGGGTTACCACAGGTGCAGCGGATACAACTGAGGCAGGGGTTTTAGCGGGGTAATTATATACTGCAAAACGAAACAGTCTGACGAAATATTTGGCCAGTACCGTAGGCCAATAAATAGATACGAAGGGTTCTAAGGGACTAAAATTCTACTCTGATTCCAATTATTAGTTTGTATTGATGGAGTGCTAGCTTTCCTTTTACAGTTAGCCCTTTCTTGATTCGTCAATAGCACTTAAAATATTTTTTGTAGTTGCTTTTGTGTTTATTCCAGATATATCAAAAGGTGATGTTAACGGCACCCTCTTTTCTCGTTCCCACGCTCCCGCGTGGGAATGCATACCATTGTCACCATTGCCTACAAACCTCAATCAACCCCTGCTGCCCGGCATAATCTCTTGCACTGGAATAGCG
>JAHRWD010000071.1 GCA_019090315.1 Pseudomonadales bacterium | reverse complement strand
TCAAGATACTCCTGAAGACTGTATTCTTCGTCCTGACTCACTTCATAACGAGACTGATAACTGCTGAATATACTCATCGAATACCCCTCCAAAATAGGGCCGAAAGAATGTAGCTAAATAATTCTGTGTACTACTCCATAATTCATTAATAGGTGCTTTTAGTCCGTCTAATTTAATGCTAGTTCAGTTTTTTCAAAAAATAGTCATTTTTTTGGCTTGTGACGCTAGTTACTTTAATTAAGCAAAATATTTACCACATTTGAGCAGTATGGAAAATTTATCCAACAGGGCGTGATCCAGTCGTGGATACAAACATTAATTTTTAAAAACCAATACTTCCTGATTTTTGTTTTAAGATGGGCCCTTTAAAACCAGTGGTATATGAGGTTTATAGCGGATAATTGAATGGCGACAAATTTTTTGAAACCCTAAATATATTCCTACGACAGGTAAATATTCTTATGCGAATACATATAAAAACCAGCATATATAGCATTCAGGAATTTGTGATCAAGCTTTCATAGTTATATGTTATATAAACAGATATATCTTGCCTCTTGCTCAATTCTTTCCTCTTCCAGGGTTCACAGGTTATTTGGAGTACTTAGAAAAATATCCAAACAACATTATGGGTTACATCAACCGCACCCCTTCTCACAAAAGTTGGGCCTCTCATTTTTCATACCGGAGCTCAACTGTTTCCAGGACCAGGAAGAGGCCATTAAGGTGCAGGCAAAGAAGTGCCGCCGCTCTATTTGCTGTTCGCTCCGTACGTATCAGTTATTCGAATCGACAGGCCAATAACCCAGCAATTGACAATTAATTGATCAAGATCAGCATTCCCTAAGATACCAACTGTTCAGGCAACCAGTTTCATTCCAATTGATACATTTTTCATATATATTCTAATCCAGCTCTAACAAGCCAATCACATTAATGAAACAAGAAGGAAAACCTGATATGTCCGACATCGATACAATTTTAGAAACATTGGAACTCGTAGCTGAAGACGGCATTGACGTAACAGCAGCTACCTATGAAGATTATTTTAAGGTAAGTCCTGAATCCATCAAATTAATGGAACATATGGATCATCTGATGCGTGGGCGTATGTTAAATGCCCTGATCATGATGGTCATGATGCCTGAAGGCACACCCAAGAAAGATGTCATTCACTTCGAGGTGAAGACACACTCCGCAAATGGCGTGAAGTCGATCATGTATCTACAGCTTTTTCAGTCTTTTCACAAAGCGGTAAAATCAGCACTGGGGGATAACTGGACCTCAGATCAGGAGGGTGCGTGGAAACGTGAAATCACCCAGCTAATGGAGAAAATTGAACGTAATTTTGCAACCTTGTAACAAACCCTGCAATAACGGGATACTGCAAAAACCCAAATAGCCGCCCGGTTTGTGCCCTCTGAATGAGGGCACAGCTTTTTGAAAGGCGGTCATTTGCACCATAAAACCGGCAGCCTTTCAGAAAGACTGCTGTCTCCCTACCTAGTCCTTTGATTCGGCGTTCTTGACAAAGCCATTCAACATTTCCGTTAGCTGTTCGACAAACTCTAGTGGGTTATCCAGAAATAGATGATGAAAGGCTCCGGAAATCGACTTGAATGGTGAATCTTTAGGCAGGATGTAGGCGATATAGTCTCTCAATTCTTCGCCAAAGGTATTACTTTTCTCGCCGTATATCACGCCAACCTTGCATTTCAAACCGATCAGATCATCGGTCAGATCTTCGCTTTTGAATTTCCCCAACAGTTTTGGATCAGCTTTCCAGACCACGCCACCCTCTACCTCTTTGGTAGACTGTGCAGCAATGTAATCAACGATATAGCGATTCACTAAAGGCTGTGTCGGAATAATCCGAAATTTTCGGATCGCTGTTTCCTGATTCGGAAATACCTGAACCGGCAATGCTCCAATTGTACGCCGACCAGATTGATGACCCGGCAGCTTAACCACACTGGAATCAGCAAGAACAATGCCGGCAATTTGGTCGCCAAATAACGCTGCGGTCTTGACGGTAATACCACCACCGAAGCTGTGGCCAACAATATAAAATGGTTTGTTGAAACCCGCATCCTGCGCAACGCCAAGCACTTCCTGCGCATAGAGTTCGCGACTGTAGATTTCCCGATGACCGCTGTCGCCAGAGCCACTAAAGTCCATCGCAGCAACACAATATTGCTGCTGGGCAACCAACGGCGCGATAAAATCCCACCAGTGGCTATGGGCACTGAATCCATGAATAAACACAACACATGGATTTTCCGGATTGCCCCAAAGCTGATAATGAATTGAACAGCCCTCAACCTCTACAAAATGATCTTCCGAAGGTGTTGCGATTGCCTTCTCAAACCATTCAGGTCTATCTGTCGATGCATCCATGAATATCAGCCTCGTTTAGCGTTTTTTCTTTTTGACGTGTTTCATCAAGCGGCGTTTTTTGCTCACCTGGCGGGTCGTCAATTTGTTGCGTCGACCGGCAAAAGGATTTTCGCTTGATCTAAACTCAATACGAATGGGTGTACCTTTTAACTCGAGTTTTTTGCGGAAAAAGTTTTGCAAATAACGCGTGTAATCCGACGGCATTTTATCAGTCTGATTACCGTGAATAATAATTCGCGGGGGATTTTCGCCGCCGGGGTGAGCATATCGCAATTTAATTCGACGGCCATTCACCATCGGTGGTGCATGTTCATGAACCGCTTGTTCAAGCAATCCGTTGAGCATATTGGTTTTTAGCTCGCCCATCGCCGATTCGTAAGTTCGATCAATGATTGGGTAAAGTTTTCCAACACCAGAACCATGAAGCGCCGATATAAAGATGATTTCGGCAAAATCGACAAAATGAAGACGTCGGTCAATTTGGCGCCTGACTTCGCTTTTTTGATATTCGTCGAGACCATCCCATTTGTTGATCACAATGATCAATGAACGACCTGCCTCAAGAACAAAATCCAGCAGATGAAGATCCTGCTCGACGACACCCTCCTGGGCATCCATCAACATCAGTACGAGATTTGCATCTCGAATCGATTGCAGGGTTTTAACAACAGAGAATTTCTCGATAATACCTTTAACGCTGCCTCGACGGCGCACGCCCGCGGTATCAATCAAGGTATAGGGTTTGCCTTCATGCTCATATTTAATATGGATACTGTCGCGGGTGGTACCGGGCTGATCATAAACAACCACCCGCTCTTCACCCAGCAGACGGTTGACCAGGGTCGATTTACCGACATTTGGACGACCAACCACACCAATGCGGATGCTACCGTCATCCTCTTCAACCTCTGGTTCAACCATCGGCAATTGCTCGGCAATCTGATCGATCAGATCTGCGATACCATAATTCTGTGCCGCACAGGTAGGTACTGCCGCACCAAGCCCCAACGAATAAAATTCCGATATCGCCTGATCAGGATCCTGGCCATCTACTTTGTTTCCAACCAGCAATGTTTTTTTACTGTTCTGCCGTAGAAACTGTGCCACCATTTCATCAGCGACACCCAGTCCGACCCGGCAATCTACAACAAAGACAACCAGATCTGCTTCTTCAATCGCGAGGCGGGTTTGACCCGCCATCATCGAATCGATCCCCTCTTCGGCTCCGCTGATACCGCCGGTATCAATCAGAATAAAGTGATAATCATCATCGATCACTTCACCGTACTGACGATCGCGGGTCAGCCCTGGTATATCCGCTACCAGTGCATCGCGGGTACCGGTCATTCGGTTAAAGAGGGTTGATTTCCCAACATTTGGTTGGCCCACAAGGGCTACTACAGGCAGCATAGTTATTCCTGCTTAAGTGCGACAAGCTGACCGTCGTCGCTTATCAAATAGATCATCTCACCGGAGACCACAACCGGGGACCTAACGGGGCCAGACACTACACTTTCACGACCAACCAGCTGACCGGTAGACCTTGAAACAATGTGTAAATAGCCTTCAAAATCCGCTACCAGTACATATTCACCCCAAACTACCGGAGCATTCAAATTTCGATGGTGCAGGTCACCCTGATTCCATAAGCTTACCCCGGAATCCGGAGCAATTGCGTGAATATGCGAGATTTGATCGGTCACAAAAATCTGTGTTCCACCCCATGCAATATCATTGAAGGTAGAGACCTCTTTGTTCCATATTTTTTGTGCGCTGTATAACCTGATTGCTACCAGGTCACCCTGGTATGCCGCTGCATAGATCACGTTTTCCCGTAGAAGTGGTGTGCTATCGACATCAATCACTCGCTCCAGTTCAGTCTTACCCTTCGGCAAACTGACAGGTTTTTCCCAGATAACACCACCCTTCTCGTTATCAATCACCACTATTTTTCCATTGCTAAAACCGGCAATGGAAATGTCACCATAAATAATTGGAGATGCGGTACCTCTCACGGTCAGCGACGGCATGGTCACTTCGTATACCCAGCGCCGAGCACCGTCCCCTAATTCAAGGCCATAAAGCCGGCCTCCACTGGTCTGGACCACAATCAGATCGCCACTCACCTGCGGCAATGACAACAGCTCATCGCTCAACTGGGTAGTCCAGATAACCTGACCATCTTCCTGGGACAGTAAAATCAGTTTGCCCTTGTGGGTACCGATTAATAACTTATTGTCCGCTGCTGTAATGCCACTGGCGACACCTATATCCAGCTCTACATTCCAGATCTCTTTTCCTGTGTGTTTATCCAGCGCATACAGATCACCCAGTGCATCAACAACAAACAGTTGATCGCCATCGATAACCGGTTGTATACGACTGGCGTCATATTCCCGGAGATCCCCGAGCCCGAAATCCCATTGTTCATCAAGCTCAACTGAAAAATCGAGATCCTGTAATTCAGCAGGATCAAGATCATTTACTTCGGTGGAACTACAGCCTGCCAATAGAAATGACAGCACTGCAGCTAATATAAGAACTTTATTCATTGCTAATAATTGGGTACCGATTAGGGCCTGTTTTGTGGCCTTTCAAAATGATTGGCTAAGAAGAGATTGATCTGAGACTAAACAGTTTTAATACAGATCAAAGATTATCGATCTTTATCCTCAATATCTCAGCTGCTCCGGATGCACCAAGACCATCCAGCGCTTGTTGATAGCTTTCACGAGCTTCTTCTACATTACCGCGGGCCAGGGATATGTCACCTTCAAGCTCCATAGCTAATATCTGAAATTCTGGAGAGGCGATTTTCGCAAGAGCCGCTTCTGCTTCATCCAGCTTTTGCTGTGCCAGCAGAACCTTTGCTATACGTAGTTGCAACAGATCCCGTAGCGGTAGATCCTCTGAAGTCAGAACACCACCTTCTGTTCGAGCAAGCGCCCAGTTCAATTCACTTTCAGCGTCGGAAAACTCACCTTTTTCAGCATCTCTTTTCGCTTTAAACAGAGCTGCATAACGTGCATACGCACTGCTTTCAAAATTTTCTTTCAACTGCTCGGTAAGGTGATCTGCGGTAGCCGAATTCTCTTCGTTGCTTTGCTGTTCAAGCTGCTGATGCACTTCAAACAGGTTCTGATAAAGTGCAGATGCTTCCGCTTCATTATCTAACTGGCGACTTTGCCAACCACGCCATCCCACCACCAATGCAGATACCACCACAATGGTAAGCACGGTATTGATACCATTCTTGCTCCACCATTTTTTAATCGCGTCTATCTGTTCTTCTTCTGTACGGTAGGTATCCACTCTTTACTCCTGTTTAGGACTGATACAGTCCAGTTTTTCAACATTCAATAATTATTATATGTCGGTTAAGCGTCGGTACTCTTAAGCCCGAATTTTTCCGCCACAAAATCTAGTAGGTCCACTTCATTCAACCGTTGCTGGGGCTGCTGTTCTTTTAATGCTTTAACCGAAATTTCTCCCGACTCTAGCTCTTCTGAACCGAGGATTAATGCATAGCTTGCCTGACTATCCACTGCGCGCTTCATCTGGCGTTTAAAATTCCCGCCACCACAATGACTAATCACCCTGAGCGATGGATAGGCCTGCCGCAGGGTTTCAGCGATCTTGAAACCTGCCGATTGCCCACCTTCCACAGGTGTCATCAGGTAGATATCTGCATCGTTTGATGCAGATTCAGGAATTGCACTACAGGTTTCCAGTAGCAAGACCAATCGTTCAATACCCATAGCGAAACCAACCGCCGGGGTACTTCGGCCACCGAGCTGCTCTACCAATCCGTTGTAACGGCCACCGGCACAAACAGTACCCTGGGCACCCAACTGGTCTGTCACCCATTCAAAAACGGTTTTCCCGTAGTAGTCGAGCCCACGAACAAGCCGCGGGTTTACCTGATATTTGATGCCCGCATCATCCAGCAGTTGTTTAAGCAGCTCAAAGTGTTCGATTGATTCCTGATCCAGAAAATCGATCAGTTTAGGCGCGTCATTCAGTAGCTGCTGGGTTTCGCTATTTTTACTGTCGAGTATCCGTAACGGATTGCTGTCCAGTCGACGTTGACTGTCATCATCCAGTTGATCTTTGCGTTGAGTCAGATACTCAACTAGCGCGACTTTAAAGCGGCTGCGGCTTTCGCTATCACCGAGGGTATTGAGCTGTAAAGTTACCGCATTTTCCAGACCCAAGTTACGCCACAGACGTGCGGTCATCAAGAGCAGCTCTGCATCGATATCCGGGCCATCAAGGCCAAAAACCTCAACGCCGATCTGATGAAATTGCCGGTACCGACCTTTCTGTGGCCGTTCATATCGAAACATAGGGCCGCTATACCAAAGCCGCTGCACCTGGTTGTAAAACAGTCCGTGCTGTTCTCCGGCCCGAACACAACCGGCAGTACCTTCAGGTCGCAGAGTCAGGGACTCATCATTACGATCCTTGAAGGTGTACATCTCTTTTTCGACAATATCGGTTACTTCGCCGATCGAACGTTTGAACAGATCGGTATATTCGACGATGGGCATACGAATCTCCTGATAGCCGTAGCTATTCACAAGAGTGCGTACTTCCTGTTCCAGATATTGCCAGACCACCGATTGTGCCGGCAGCAGGTCATTCATACCACGAATGGCCTTGATTGTTTTCAATCCAAACTCCTCATACGGCTATATGTGTTTCCATCGGTGTTAACCCTCAGGATTTAGCAATAATATTCTGTTCTAGCGCCTGTTTTTCAGCAACACGTTTACGAATTTCGTGTTCCATCTCATCCACCAGGTTATCGTTGTTGACCTTATGATCAGGCTTTCCATCGATAAACATCATGTTGCTGGGGCTTGCTCCAGTCAGGCCGATCTCCGCTTCACGTGCTTCGCCGGGACCGTTGACGATGCAGCCAATCACCGCCACATCAATCGGCGTCAAAATATCCTCAAGGCGGTTTTCCAGCTCATTAATGGTAGAGATCACATCAAAATTTTGCCGTGAGCAGCTAGGACAGGCGATCAGATTAATGCCTTTGGCTCTAAGCTTCAGGCTCTTAAGAATATCAAACCCGACCTTAACCTCTTCAACCGGATCGGCGGCGAGGGATACTCGTATGGTATCGCCGATACCGTCCATCAATAACATACCCAGACCCACCGAGGATTTCACCGTACCCGCACGTCTACCGCCAGCCTCGGTAATACCCAAATGCAGGGGTTGATCAATTTGTGAGGCGATCTGTCGATAGGCTTCAACGGTCATGAACACATCGGACGCTTTCAGGCTTAGCTTGAACTCCTGAAAATCCATACGATCAAGAATATCGATATGTCGGAACGCAGATTCTACCAACGCTGCAGGGGTTGGCTCTCCATACTTGCGCTGCAATTCACGCTCCAACGAACCCGCATTCACACCGATACGAATCGGGATGCCATTGTGTTTGGCGGCATCAACAACCTGTCTGATTTTTTCCTCTTTACCTATATTTCCAGGGTTGATTCGTAAGCAATCAACACCGTAATCCGCTACTTTCAGAGCAATTTTATAATCAAAATGGATATCGGCAACCAGCGCCGTGGTGACCTGTTGGCGAATTTTTTTGAAGGCTTCTGCTGCCTCCATCGTCGGTATCGAGATCCGTACGATATCGATACCCGCTTGTTCTAGCTGTCGTACCTGAGCAACCGTCGCATCCACATCGCAGGTTTCAGTATTGGTCATACTCTGCACCGAGATAGGCGCATCTCCACCTACCAGTACATCCCCAACAGAAATTTGACGTGTTTTACGTCTCTGTATGGGATTCTCCGCGTGGATTGTCACTATCGGGATACCTTTCCGGAAGTATTTCCGAGGGAACGCAAATACAGTTCGTATTCATCACTATCGGGAAACTGGCGACTAAGAAGCCCCACATTGCGCATCTGTTCAGTCCGATTACCCTGCGCGATGGCGACCCGTATCCGGAGCCATAACACCTTTGCGGTATCAGGAAATTTATTCAGCATCGCAATATCCGCATACTGATTCAGATACCCCTGAGCAGCCTTGTAATTTTTGTTGCCATACTCAATCTCCGCCAGCTCAATCACGGATCTGTATAAATTCACATTCAGCAGCAAAGCCTTTTTAAAGTAGCTTTCTGCCAAATCAGTTTTGTTCATTTTTACAGCACAAAACCCCAGGTTTTCATATGCGAAATAGCGCTTGGGATAGGCCTGATCATCCGCCACCATTTTAAACTGGTCATGCGCATCCTGATATCGTTGCTCGCCGTACAAAAAAGTACCGTAGTTATTTCTGGCCGCCTGGAAATCCGGATTAATTTCAAGGGCTTTCCGATAGTTCTCTTCTGCCAGTTCCAGATCACCTTGTTGCTGCATCAAATAGCCGGTAGCGGCATGGACACGTGCGGAGTTATCATCAATCTCTCTGGCCAATTTCAGGCGGCTTTTAGCTTGCTCAAAATCACCGTTAGAGGCGTAAACAAGAGCGAGATCCACATAGGTTTGCAACGCCTTTTCATCAGAGGGGTCGGTATTGAAAATCTTCTCCTCTGTTGTCACACAGCCATTCAATAGCATCAAAAGCGATGCACTGATCGCCATCCGAAACAACCTCTGGATCATTTGCTTCATCTACGGAACTCCCTGTTACTAGTCCGACTATTTACGTCATCATTTTGTATCGGTAGCATCGGTATTTGTTTTGCTTCCAGACGCCGCTGGTGTCGGGCATGCCTGCCGGTACGATCATTCACTTTTCCGACCAACTGGCCGCAGGCTGCGTCAATATCTTCACCACGGGTGGTTCTGACCATTATGCGGCAATCTTTTTTGTATAAAATCTGCTGAAATTGTTCGAGGTTATCATCAGAAACCTTTTTATAGTCGCTGCCTGGAAACGGATTAAACGGGATCAGATTGATCTTGCATTCCAGATTTTTAAGTAAAGCCGCCAGCTGTCGAGCATGTTCTGGCTGGTCATTTACACCATCGATAAGCGTGTATTCAATGGTAATTGCACGATGTTCGCCGAGGCCATCAAGGTAGTGCTGGCAGGCTTCCATCAACTGTGCAATCGGGTATTTGCGGTTTATAGGCACCAGCTCGCTACGTAGCTCATCGGTCGGTGCGTGTAACGATACCGCAAGGGATACATCGGATACTTTAGCCAGCTCATAAATAGCCGGAACTACTCCGGCGGTACTGAGGGTAACGCGACGCTTGGAAATACCGTATCCCAGATCATCCATAATAAGGGAAACCGCATCCACTACGTTGTCAAAATTCAGCAGCGGTTCACCCATACCCATAAAGACAACATTTGAAACCGCACGTTCACGGTCTGGCTCAGTCTCTTTCAATGAATGAATAGCCATACGTACCTGACCAACAATTTCAGCAGTACTCAGGTTTGCGGAAAAGCCCTGTTTACCGGTTGAGCAGAAGGAGCAATCAAGTGCACAACCCACCTGGGATGAAATACACAAAGTACCCCGTTTGCCCTGGGGGATAAACACAGTCTCAACGCAGCTACCGTTATCAACCCGCACTAACCACTTGCGGGTGCCATCCTTTGATATTTTCTCAACCGCTACTTCAGGCTCACGTACTTCGGCAATCTCATTTAGTTTGCTACGCAGCGCTTTACTGAGATTGGTCATCTCGTCAAAGCTTTGCACCCCTTCATGATGAATCCACTTCATCACCTGCTGGACACGAAACGATTTTTCTCCAAGATCCTGGAAAAACTGCGCAAGTTTTGCCTGCGACAACCCGAGCAGATTAACACGTGAGTTCAGCATTGCTGGCGAACTCACTGCATCTACATCGGTAATCGGACTATTTGGGGTGCTATTGGGCATTAAACGCTACCGGATTAACGTGGGCAGATTTCGTCGTCGCCGAAGAAATAGCTGATTTCACGCGCTGCAGAGGTTTCAGAGTCAGAACCATGAACTGCATTGGCGTCGATTGATGTGGCGAAATCAGCCCGGATAGTACCGGCATCCGCTTCTTTAGGGTTGGTTGCACCCATCAAATCACGATTCGCTGCAATCGCATTCTCACCTTCCAGCACCTGAACCATAACCGGGCCGGATGTCATGAACTCAACCAGATCTTTGTAAAAAGGTCGTTCCTTATGCTCGGCGTAGAAACCACCGGCTTTTTCATCGTCAAGATGCAGCATTTTTGATGCGACGATTGTTAGTCCCGCCTTCTCAAAACGGCTGTAAATTTCACCGATTACATTTTTTGCAACTGCATCGGGTTTTACGATTGAAAAGGTACGCTGTATAGCCATTCGGTAAATCTCCTAATTGGATTGGTGTTCGAAAATAATAACCGGCCAATTATACGCAGATTTTGACTGTATGAATATTTCTATAACGTGCTTTTAATGCCAATCGAACCTAAACAGCTTTGCAGCGGTGTGATTGGGAAGCTAATGGATGAATATCTTTGGGGTTTTATGTCGCACTTGACCACTACACATGAAGCGCAATGGAGTTGGTTTCGGGCCGAGAGGGAGCGAACCTAATCGATCCACCAACCTAAAAACCGCTAATCCAGCTCTTCGATCCAGGCAGCCTGAATCGCTTCGAGAATTTTCTCGTTACAGCGATCACGATCATCATCAAACCCTTCCAGGTCCATCACCCACTGCCACAGGTCGGTAAATCGCACCGAAATCGGGTCAACGTCAGGTTTTTGCTCGGATAACTCAATTGCGATGTCGTGAATATCAGCCCATTTCATCGGCCATGCTCCTGTTAATGGGATTCAGAAACGATGTTAATAGTGTATTTAGGTAGCTCGACCACCAGATCTTCGTCGCCCACTTCAATCTGGCATGAGAGCCTTGATTCCGGCTCAAGCCCCCAGGCTTTATCGAGCATATCCTCTTCAAGCTCATCGGCTTCATTGAGGGAATCAAAACCTTCTCGCACTACTACATGGCAGGTGGTACAGGCGCAGGACATTTCGCAGGCGTGTTCGATATCAATCCCCTGCTCCAGTGCGACTTCAATCAGGTTGTCACCGGGGTTTACGTCAATCACCATGCCTTCTGGGCAATGTGTTTCATGGGGTAAAAATACGACTTTAGGCATTAGTTGCTCTCGATTTCATCAAGGTCACGTCCGGCTAGCGCAACACGAATAGAGTGATCCATCCGTTTTTGTGCAAAGCCAGCACTTTGATGATTTAAAAATTCCATTGCGCTAGTGACTTTTTTAGCATCCCGGGAATTCAAGGCTTGCTTAAGGGCACCCACCGCCTCCGCGATTGTTTGTTGCTCGGTGCTATCCAGCAAAGTATCGCCATCGACTTTCAGGGCCGCATCCAATGTATCCAGTAATCCTGATGCCTCAACCTCCACTTCCCGCAACGAACGAGCTTGCTTATCCGCTTCGGCATGGGCAAAGGAATCCTGCAGCATACCGGTAATTTCATTTTCACTAAGACCGTAGGAGGGTTTCACCTCAACAGAGCTTTCTACCGAAGTACTGGTTTCCCGCGCGAAAACGCTTAACAGGCCATCCGCATCCACCTTAAAGCTGACCTGTATTTTAGCCGCGCCGGCGGTCATCGGCGGGATTCCCCGCAGTTCAAAACGTGCCAGCGAGCGGCAATCCTTTACCATTTCACGTTCGCCCTGAAGCACGTGAATCGCCATCGCTGTTTGGCCATCTTTATAGGTGGTGAATTCCTGGGCGCGATTGATCGGGATAGTGCTGTTTCGCGGCACGATCTTTTCAACCATACCTCCCATGATTTCAATACCGAGGGAGAGCGGGTTCACATCCAGCAGCAACATCTCATCGCCGGAGCGATTTCCTATTAATGTATCCGCCTGAATAGCTGCGCCCAGTGCGACTACTCGATCAGGATCAATACCCTCTTTTGGGCTTTGTCCGAAAAATTCTTCAACTGCTGTGCGAACTGCCGGTACTCGGGTTGAGCCACCTACCAATACAACGTCCTGAATTTGTTCTGCAGTCATGCCCGCATCACGAACTGCTTTACGGGTTGCCCGCAGGGTTCGCTTTATCAGCGGCTCGATCAATCCGTCAAACTGTTCCCGATTTAATGTTCCTTGCCACTGCAGGGATTCAACGCTGAGCTCTATTGTTACTTCAGCCTGCTCGCTAATTTGCTCTTTTGTGGAGCGGGAAAGTTGCAACAAGGTATTGGATTGCTGTGGAGTAAGGGGCTTATCATAGCCACTTTGCTGCAATATCCACTGGCTCAACACCTGATCAAAATCATCACCGCCGAGCGCCGAATCGCCACCGGTCGAGAGCACCTGAAATACGCCCTTTTCCAAGCTTAAAATCGAAATATCGAAGGTACCACCACCAAGATCGTAAACTGCAATCACCCCCTCGGCACCCTGATCTAACCCATAAGCCACCGCCGCTGCGGTGGGTTCATTGAGCAATCTCAGCAGTGGAATGCCCGCTATTTTGGCTGCGTCTTTAGTGGCCTGACGCTGGGCATCATCAAAATATGCGGGAACGGTAATGACTGCTCCCTCCACCTTTTCACCCAAACTTTTTCCAGCACGAATATTCAGCTGCCTAAGAATTTCAGCGGATATTTCAACCGGACTTTTATCCCCCGCTGCTGTACGGATAAGTGGAGATCCACCTTCGCTAGCGGACAGCTGGTAGGGTGTTGGCTGATCCTGGAGCTCGGCGATATTTTTCCCTAGCAAACGCTTAACCGAAGAGATGGTATTCAGAGGATCTGATATCAGTTTTGATTGGGCCTGATAACCCACTTCAAATCCGCCTTCGGCAAGTACATGTACAACGGAGGGCAATAGTGGACGATCTTCCGAATCCGACAGCGTCCGGGGTTCACCATCAACCACAATCGCAACCAGAGAGTGGGTCGTTCCAAGGTCGATACCCACCGCAATACGGTGTTCATGCTCGACCGGCTGCCCGGGTTCTGAAATTTGTAATAGCGCCATTAAAAATACTGTTTCATGTTGGCCTTAGCCAACCCGAAAATATCCCAGTTAAAAAAGTTGTTCTTCAAGGTGATCCAGCTCAACTGATAATTTGTCGTAAAATTTGAGTTTTTGAACGCATAAAACCGCTAGCTTCAACTCCGCTTCACAACCTTTCTGCCAATGCTGAACAAATTCCTGTTTAATGTCGCTACCAGATTGCTCGACTTCTGATCGTAGCTGATCAAGCCGAGCCTCTGGTGCACTACTACCCTCAATCTCAGCCATATTTTCCCTCAGCTCCATTTGGCTGATGAGGAATTCAGGCTCCTGAATTGTACGGTCCTGGGGAATCTCTGTACCGGCTTGCAACAACAGGTATTCGGCGCGGGAGGTATCTACTTTAAGTGTTTGATAGGCTTCATTGACCAGTGCTGTATTTTGTACGGAGATCAGCTTTTGATGATCATCAGCCTGTACAAACCGATCAGGGTGAAGCTCTTTTTGCAGATTGCGATACTGGCTTAGCAATTGAGACTGGTCCAGTTCAAACCCCGGCTCCAGGCCAAATAGCTCAAAATAGTTGTCGGAATTAGTCACGGTTTCACCTGAGAGTTATGTGTCAGCAAACACGCCGACAGGCGGGAATTATATACGGCTGAAGCAGATAAAAAATGCCGCCTTAACTAAACGGTAAAGCTTTCACCGCAACCACACTCATCTTTCACATTGGGATTGTTAAACTGAAAGCCTTCATTCAAACCTTCCTTCACGAAATCGAGCTCGGTTCCATCAAGGTACACCAGGCTTTTCGGATCGATGATCACCTTGACACCAAACTCTTCAAAAACCTGATCGTCCGATTCAGCCGAATCAACAAACTCAAGTACGTATGCATGGCCAGAACAGCCCGAAGTACGTACGCCCACTCGAATACCCATACCGCTGCCCCGCTTCTGGAGCTGATTTTCGATATGACGTGCGGCGGGTTCAGTAACTGAAATATGCATAGTTATCTACTACTAATTAGAGACCTCAGCATAACTACTGCGCTTGACAAGACTGCGTTATAAAATAAGCTCAAAATACCCAATACGTTTCACGGGGCAGGCTCTGCTCATTTACACCTGTACCAAAAGTAGGCCTCACCAGAGGAACTCCACCTTTTCGCTAATTTTTGCCTTGTCTTGCCTGCGCTCGCTACGTTATGCAGAGGCCTCTATGAAGGTTAAAAGTTAATATCCAAACCGAACTCATTAGTTCTGGTTTTTATCTCGCAGATCACTGATCGCTGCTTTAATGGCATCCTCCGCCAATACTGAACAGTGAACTTTAACCGGAGGCAGTGCTAGCTCTTCGGCGATTTCGGTATTTTTGATCTGCGCCGCTTCGTCCAGCGACTTGCCCTTGACCCATTCGGTAAGCAACGAGCTGGATGCAATAGCCGATCCGCAGCCGTAGGTTTTGAACTTGGCATCTTCAATGATGCCCTGATCATCTACTTTGATCTGCAGACGCATTACATCACCACAGGCCGGCGCGCCGACCATGCCGGTACCTACATGTTTATCCTCGACATCCATTTTGCCGACATTTCTAGGGTTTTCGTAGTGGTCGATTACTTTATCACTGTAAGCCATGCTATCTCCTCCGGCCTAATATAGGCCCAGCTATCAAATTCATTTTTTCTAACAACAGGCTAATGTGCAGCCCATTCAACTTTATCGAGATCGATACCATCTTTAAACATATCCCAAAGCGGCGAAAGCTCGCGTAATTTAGTGACGGCTTCACGCACCTGGCCAATCGCGTAATCAATCTCTTCTTCAGTGGTAAAGCGCCCCATGGTAAAGCGGATTGAGCTATGGGCCATCTCATCATTCAGCCCCAGTGCGCGCAATACGTAGGAGGGTTCAAGGCTTGCGGAAGTGCAGGCTGAGCCGGAGGAAACCGCCAGATCCTTCAGTGACATCATCAAGGATTCACCCTCGACAAAGTTGAAGCTGACGTTCATATTCCCGGGAACCCGTTGATCCGCATCACCATTCAGATAAACCTCTTCCATATCCTCAATACCAGCCCAGAAGCGGTCTCTAAGTGCAATAAGGTGCGTATTGTCTGCCTGCATCTCTTCGTTAGCAATCCGGAATGCTTCACCCATACCCGCAATTTGATGAGTAGCCAAAGTACCTGAACGCATTCCACGCTCATGGCCACCACCGTGCATCTGCGCTTCGATTCGCACACGGGGTTTACGTCGCACAAACAACGCACCGATACCCTTGGGGCCATAAATCTTATGGGCTGAAAAAGACATCAGATCGACCTTCATTTTTTCAAGATCGATCTCGACTTTGCCGGCACTTTGGGCTGCATCAACATGAAACAGCACTTTGTTAGCACGGGTTATTTCACCAATAGCGGCGATATCATTGATAGTGCCCACTTCGTTATTTACGTGCATGATCGATACCAGCACCGTGTCTTCACGGATCGCATCCGCAACTGATTCTGGCGTAACCAGGCCGTTTGGCTCAGGATCAAGATAGGTGACCTCATAACCCTCTGCTTCAAGTTGGCGGCAGCTATCAAGCACAGCTTTGTGCTCGATTTTTGATGTAATAATGTGCTTGCCGCGTTTATGGTAAAAGTGAGCAACACCTTTTATAGCCAGATTATCGGATTCGGTTGCACCGGAGGTCCAGACAATTTCTCGCGGATCACAATTCACCAGATCTGAAACCTGTCGGCGAGCAGCTTCAATAAGCTGATCGGCCTGCCATCCAAAGCGGTGGGAGCGTGATGCAGGGTTACCAAACTGACCATCCAGCGTCAGGCATTCACCCATCAATTTGGCAACCCGAGGGTCTACCGGCGTGGTGGCTGAATAGTCAAAATAGATAGGTAACTGCATGTTTTTTACTCCAGATAAGAGCCTTTGGACCCTTATGTTATCTCGGCTGTAGTTGGGCTGCGGGGCTCGCGCCTTCATCAAAACGAAGGGTTTCGATCTCGTTGGACTCACCTGTCATTTCGGCTTGTCGTCGTGCAACTTCCTGGACTTCACGCTGGCTGATCAAATCAGCGAGTGAAATACCTGCTAAAAAACCATGGATTTGATCGCTAAGATCACACCACAGATGATGGGTCAAACAGTTATGGCCATTTTGACACCCACCCTTTCCGCCACATTGGGTTGCGTCAATCGACTCATTCACCGCATCAATAACCGCTGCAACGTGAATTTCAGAGCCATCTCTACTTAACTGGTAGCCGCCGCCGGGACCACGAATGCTGGCCACAAGATCTGCACGGCGCAGTTTTGAAAACAGCTGCTCAAGATAGGAGAGTGAAATCTCCTGACGACTTGAAATTGCCGCCAGGCTGACAGGCCCACTGCCTCCATTAATAGCAAGATCGAGCATCGAGGATACGGCGTATCGGCCTTTTGTCGTTAAGCGCATAGGAACTCCTGATAATCACAATCGGATAAGCTGCAATTATCGAATACCCGACTAAATAACTCAAGTATTAGATTCGGTTTTTTCAACTAGTTCAATCAGGTCATCTTCTAACTGCGGTAACGCCTCTGCACAATAGTCATTACCCATTGAAGAAAGTGCGCTGCACATCCCTTCAATCTTGGTATCAACCGCGTGAAGGTGGTCAAGTATTGCATGTACAGACCGAGCTACCGGGTCTTCAGCGCCATTCCCTACTCCATAGGCGTTAAAGCCATATTTTTCGTTCAGCGCTTTACGACTTTCCGATGCTTCTTCAGCTGTTTTAATAATTACTCGCCCGGGAATGCCCACTACGGTTGATTCTGGCGGTGCATTTTTAGTCACTACCGAATTCGAGCCGACTCGTGCGCCCCTGGCAATAGTGATCGGACCAAGAATTTTGGCACCAGCGCCAACGACGACGTCGTCCTCCAATGTTGGATGACGCTTGCCCACATCCCAGCTGGTTCCACCCAGGGTTACACCGTGATAAAGGGTGCAATTGTTGCCAATTTCAGCGGTTTCTCCGATCACCACTCCAGTGCCGTGATCGATAAAAAACCGCCGGCCGATCTTCGCTCCGGGGTGAATTTCAATTCCGGTCAATGCGCGGCCAATATTGGATACAAAACGTGCCAGCCATTTCAAACCGTTACTCCACAGCAAATGACTGAGTCTATGCAGCCATATAGCGTGCAAACCCGGGTAAAGAGTGAGCACATCAAAACTGTTTCGAGCAGCAGGATCTCGATCAAATACCGATTGAATATCTTCTTTTAACGTTTTAAACATAATTTTTCGCCTGCATAGCCCATTGAGGCTATACGTTTTTTGACTCACCTTTAAGCTGCGAAGATTGAACAGAGGCATTCCGTTGGGTGTTGGTTAATATACCGCGCAGGATGCTGAGCTCCATTTTATCCAGCCGGGTACGACTGAACAACCGTCGTAGTCGAGTCATTAATTGACGTGGATTCTCGGGATCATGAAAATCAACATCGATCATGGTTTGTTCCAGATGTTCATAGAAATGCTCCATCTGATCAGCACGACAAAATTCACCATCCCAATCATCCATCTCATCTTTGGGGCCAGATTCAAGCAATTCAAGCTGCTTCATCCGTAGTTCATAACAGACTACCTGGACTGCGGCACCGAGGTTCAACGAGCTATATTCTGGGTTAACCGGGATCGTTAGATGGTAGTTGCAGCGATGAAGATCCTCGTTCGAAAGGCCCATCTTCTCGCCACCAAATACAATCGCTATGGCATTTTCCTGTGGCTCCTGGGCGACCATTTCTGCACAACGTCGTGGCTCAAGAACCGGCCAGGGAATACGGCGACCCCGTGCGCTGGTCCCAATAACCAACGTACAATCCGCAACCGCCTCATCAAGACTCGAAACCACCCGTGCTTTTTCAAGCAGGTCCGCAGCGCCCACCGCACGCCATACCGCCTGATCGCTGGGGAACTCCAACGGGTTCACAAGAACCAGCTGGCTCACACCCATATTCTTCATAGCCCTGGCGGACGCACCAATATTCCCGGGGTGGCTGGTGCCAACCAGAACGATGCGTATACGCTGCAAAAAACCACTCTCTTTCATTTTTTCCATCAGTTCCAAACATATCCCAATTTCCGCGGAGCGGAATATTAACAGATCCAGCCATATTCCTATGGGTTTTTCTCCAAACCGGGGTAAAAACAACTTCACTTCATACAACCGATCAGCCGACATATTTGTTATCATGCTCGGCTTTCTTCATTCCACTACTCTAAAGAACACCAGATCATGCAACCAATGTTAAACATTGCCCTGCGCGCAGCACGTAAGGCCGCCACCCATATCTCCCGATCTGTTGGCCAGCTCGACCGAATTGAGATCAATTCGAAGGGTGTCAATGATTTCGTCACAGAAGTGGATCGCACCGCTGAAAAGATCATTATTTCGGAGCTGCAGCGCACATACCCTGAACACGCTATTTTGGGCGAAGAGTCCGGTTTCATAGCGGGCAGTCAGGCCGAGAAAGCCGGTCAGGAAGAGTACCAATGGGTCATTGATCCCCTCGATGGCACCACCAATTTTATCCACGGGCTGCCACATTTTTGCGTATCGGTAGGTTGTTTGCGCAATGGCCGGATGGAGCATGCGGTAATCATTGATCCGATACGCAATGAAGAGTTTTGTGCATCCCGTGGAGATGGTGCACAGCTCAACGGCAAACGAATTCGGGTAAGCAAGAGGGCAAGCCTTGATGGCTCGTTACTGGCGACAGGCTTTCCTTTCAAACCGCATCAATCCAAACATCTGGATGACCACATGGCCATCTTCAAAAAGCTATCCTCTATGCCTGCCGGTATTCGCAGAAATGGCTCGGCAGCACTGGATTTGGCCTATGTCGCAGCGGGTCGATACGATGGCTACTGGGAGATGGGACTAAAGGAATGGGACATTGCTGCCGGGGCGCTACTGGTACTGGAAGCGGGCGGTCTTGTTTCTGACTTTAAAGGCGGCGCAAGTTACTACCAATCAGGCAATATCATCTGTGGCTCGCCCAAGTGTTTTAAAGGCTTGCTGGCTACGGTTCAACCTCATTTTATCGAAAATCCAGTCTCTGAAGACAACACATGAATCAGGAAAAAAGGCGACTCATATTCGGCCGCTTTCGGGATGCTAACCCACATCCAAAAACAGAGCTGGTCTACAACAGTACGTTTGAACTACTTATCTCGGTAATTCTCTCAGCCCAGGCAACGGATATCGGAGTGAATAAAGCTACCGCTAAACTCTACCCAGTTGCCAATACCCCGGAAGCTATCATAGACCTTGGAATTAATAAGCTAAAAAAAATGGTAAAAACCATTGGACTGTATAACACCAAGGCTGAAAACATCCTTAAGACATGCCAAATTTTAGTTGCGGAACACGACTCCGTCGTACCGGATGATCGAGAAGCCCTTGAGGCGCTGCCCGGTGTGGGTAGAAAAACCGCTAACGTGGTACTGAATACCGCATTTGGTCACCCCACTATGGCGGTCGATACCCACATTTTTCGCGTTTCTAACCGTACCGGTATCGCGGCAGGAAAAACGGTGCTGGAAGTAGAAAAAAAGCTGGTTAAGCGTATTCCTGGCGAATTTATGGTTGATGCCCACCACTGGCTTATCCTGCATGGCCGCTATGTCTGCACTGCGCGAAGACCTTTGTGCTACGAATGCCAAATTTCAGATCTGTGCGACTACAAACCCAAAACCACTGGCTAACCACAAGGATAAGGAGGCTGACGATGGCAGGACAAAGCCTTAAAGGCATTCAGCGACTCAAGGCAGCGTTTTTCAATTCTGTGGAAGGTTTAAAGGCCGCATGGAAAAACGAGGAAGCGTTCCGCCAGGAAAGTGTCTTAATGATTCTGGCGTTTCCGCTAGGGTTATGGCTTGGCGAGGGCGCTGTCGAACAAATACTGCTTATCGGCAGCGTCATGTTAATCGTAATTGTTGAGCTGCTTAACAGTGCCATTGAGGCAACCGTCGATCGAATCGGGCTAGAACGCCACGAGCTCTCTGGTCGGGCCAAGGATGTCGCATCAGCAGCAATATTGGTCACCTGCAGCCTGGCTGGACTGGCCTGGATACTTATTGCCCACGAGCATTATCCGATATTCTAAAGCTATTCCGGCTGCCCCTTCAGCTCAACCACATTGCTATCCGGATCTTTAATATAGATTGCTGGTCCAACTCCCTCAGCTCCGTAAACCCTTCTCAGCTCACTACCATCAATATTGTACTGGGATAAATGCTTACGGATATCGTCTTCATTGAAAGGGTCAACCCTAAGGCAAAAATGATCCAGATTGGCGTGATCTGAGCCGGGTGCGCACTCACCACCCACCGCCAGAATATCAATCAGCGAATCGCCAGCACGCAACTGAACCAACCCTATTTTTGGCTGTTCACGTTCGACTCTGCAGCCAAGAACCCTACAGTAAAATTCAACCAGATTTTTCGGATCTCTGGTACGCAGTACCAGATGATCAATGCCTACTATATTGAACATAGGTGGATCACCCTATCTAACCCAACGGCCTCAGGTTTTCGACTGGCTCAATCACATCTTCGTGAAGCGCTTTACGTATCAGGTGGGGAATCAACAGATAAAGAGGCATACGCAGGTAGTGCGAGCGAACGTAAAGAGCAAAACGAGCACAGTTGGATTTCCAGTTATCACAAAGTTCATGCTCGGGCATTAACCCCTGCAGGAATAACTTATCCATAATCCAGCCTGGGAAACGAAGCTGTTGCTCTGCCTGTCCATAAATATCATCGGGTATTTCGGTTTTGAGCAGCAGGCGGCAATATCTGAGGGTGCAGGCCAATGGATAATCGAGATCCATCTCGACTGATCTTTTCAGCAGATCTGACCAGAAATCAGGCAGCTTCGAAAACTCGGTCAGCAAATGATGCAGATCGACCAAATCCCGCATACCACGACCAATTTCATCATCATAAAAAAGGTGGGTGGCGCTATGAAGAACCATATCAACCGGACTTAAAGTAAACAGTCCAGGAAAATCTTCAACCGGAACCAAATCTTCAAAAAGCTTAGCGGCATCCGGTTTTAACGCTGCAGTGGGTGGGATAATAGTGTGATGAACATCGATAGTAATTCGCCTTGAGCGGTGGCTCATTGGCGGTAGTTCGTGCATCCATTCTCTGTAGTACCGCTGATCGTAGGCATCCTGCTTGACACCCTCCCAGCCAGAATCCTTCAATGCCAGCTCAGCGTCGTTAATATGGGTCTGGGGAACCATGATATCGACATCGTGAAACACCCGACCCTTCGATGCACTCAACCCCTGTAACAGATAGGCTGCTCCCTTTAATAGCAGCACCGGACAATCAAGCGGCTGCAAAGCATCGCTAATCTGAACTGCTTCCCAGTTGATTGTATGCTCATGCTTGTTGGTCATGGTGTGAGCGGATTCGAGGTGCAGCAACGGTTTTTGGGGAATCGTTTTTAATAGATCTAATTGTTCGAAACTGGCGTATAGATTGGCCAGTAGATCGGAAACCCGTGCCAGCCGAATCAAATCATTCCATTGAGCAACACCAAGATCAGCAACTATTCCGGGATTGGCTAACACCTCAAGAAGAAGCGGATAACCTCGTAATGCGGACTCTCGTCTCATTGCTCTGACAACTCGTTGAAAATCTGTAACGCATCATCGAGCTGGGAATAGCTGAACTCCAGACACTCGCAGGAGTCAACCAGCCCAGTGATCATGTTGAAGCCTTCTTCGCCAAGCACATGATAGTTAAAGCAGTTTTCGATAAGTTTAATTCCCGCCAGCGGCGCCGACATCTGCTGCAACACCGGTTCTGCACCGGCAGTATATTTCGGAAACACGATGAAGCAGGGTTTAACTTTTTCAAGTTGACGCTGAATGGAGCTCTGAGGCACCGCCATATTGGCAATGGTCCCCTTTGTTGTTCCTTTGGTTGAGCTACCCAAATACATATCCGGAGCGTAATCACGAATAAGATCAATTGACTGGTTTTTTAAACTCACCGGCCTCGGTACTGGCACCAATTGCTGATCTGCGCGATCAATCAGCGCCATCTCGTCGGATAACAATCTCCAGCCTTTAGACACCAATGCCGCGCAGAGCGTGCTTTTTCCGGAACCCGGCGGTGCGGGAAATATAATAGAAACCCCATTTCGCTCCACAACCGCAGAATGAACAATCAAATATTGATGCGCATAATTGGAGATACACCAGTTCAGCCCCCATTCAAAAATGGGCACCGCCTGATCCATCGGTAGAGGCGTAAAAGGTTTGTAGTTGTCGAACCGAAAACGGGCCTGGGGCCGAAACCAGCGACGAATCCCGGCGGGAGGATTTACCCTAACGTGAAAATCAACAAATAGATCATCATCAACAAGCGGGTAATTGCCATAGAGTCCATGAATACCCTTCACCAAACAGGGGATAGAAGAATTGAGGCGTGTAACGAAGGGGCCAGCCTGAAGAATCAATCCGTCGTCATTCAACCGTTTTGAAAGCTGGTTCTCGGAAAGTTCAGATATATTCAAGTAGAAACTTCAATTAAACCAGTCCGCTTTAAGTTTGTAAGCACCGTACTCAGTGCAAATTCGCTTGTGGGTATAACTATCGCTGTTTCAGCACTTTCCAGCAGGGCATTGTAAATTTCAGCAGTACTTAAACAGCGCTTATCTAGCAATTCGGTAATCTGAACCGACAAGGAATCGAGATAGTGGGTATCACCTGAATTTTGATTGTAGAGCAACGAGCCATCAATCCACTGTACTCGGTTCCATACAAACCTGCTTGATCCTGTCCACGAGATACTCAACTCTGCCATTCCTATCAATTGGCGTGATCGGTCAGGTCACCGCCTAGAACGGGCAGTACCGATTATTCATCTCATCCAGCACTTTCTTTAGCTTCTTGAGGCTAGGCGCTTCCACTGGGAAATTCCCCGCCATTGCTTCGTTATACAGCCCAATAATCTCTACCGCACTATAACCATAGTTAACAGTATCATGATGCGCATTAAGAAGCGCAGCAACCAGCTGGATAGCAAAAGCAACTTTTAAAGGGGTATCACCCTCAGATGGTGAAAGCCGCATAACCTGCATCAAACTAATGCCTGTGTCCCCCCCGCTCAGCTCATAATAGTCACCTTTAGTCGGAATAGAATGTTCTCCATCCAGGGTAGTAACCAGAATCGGACCAACTCCACCAAGCAAGTTGCCCTGACCACCAGGAAAAACCTCGTCAAACTTAGTGCCATCATTCACATAAACTTTTTTTGTTTTAACAGGGTTCGTGTCTAAAATTTTAACCTTGTATTTGGTTCCGGCAGAAGCTCCCAGCGGCCATTTGCCCGCATGCTTTTTATAAAACCCATGCGAACACCCTTCGCATTTTGGCTCAACCACAGAATTTGATCCTGGGCTACCACCTCCAGAAATCGAGCACATATTCGCAAATGCGGGACGGGCTGAAACCGTTAATATCGCCGGAGCAATAACACCCGCCTTGGCGAATTTCCTTCGCGAAGGGTTAAGCGCTTGGTCTGTAGAGTTTATCGACTGATCCACAACCTTGTTTTGCTCGGTTTCACCATCACTCTGACCAGGAAATTTGTCACTCATTTCAATCTCACTCAATAAAATATTTGTTCGTGAACAGGCGGTACGCCAATTTTCAGCTATAAACAGATGAAAGCAAAAACTACGCCAAAATAATTTACACGATAACTATCAACAGGTTACCCGAAGACCAACCACTCGATCCAGCCATATTGTATAAAATACTGACACTTTATCCGACGCCGAAATAATTCCTTTGCGCAGACAAATTTGGCCTATTTCAAAAACACAATAATATACCGAGCTGATGCTCAATAAAAGATAGCACAACAACTGAGTAATAAATCATCCGTTCAAGCGAACTCCTGATTCTTTCTGTTACAATCCGCTCTTTAACCACCATCCAAAATCAAGCCAACAAAAACCATTCTTAAATATGACAAAACGCAAAGCAGTCGCGTTGATTTCCGGCGGCCTCGATTCACTTCTAGCCGCCAGAGTCATTCAAAACCAGGGCATTCACGTTGAGGGCATCAACTTCTATACCGGTTTCTGTGTAGAGGGGCATACCCATGCAATCCGCAAGAAAGACAAAGCAAAACCCAAGCGTAACAACGCCTTATGGAGCGCTGAGCAGCTTTCGATGAAGCTCCATATCATCGATATCTCGGAAGAATACAAGGATATCGTAATCAATCCCAAGCATGGATACGGGGCGCACCTAAACCCATGCCTAGACTGTAAGATTTTCATGGTCCAAAAAGCGCTGGACTGGGCAAATGACAACGACTTCGACTTTATCATTACCGGCGAGGTGATTGGCCAACGGCCAAAATCCCAACGCAAGGAAACCATGCCGATCATTGCGAGGGAATCTGGCGCAGAAGATCGCTTATTACGACCATTGTGCGCGCAAAATTTGCCTGCAACACTGCCGGAACGTGAAGGCTGGATTAACCGCGATGAGCTTTTCGGCTTCAGCGGGCGCAATCGTAAACCACAGATTGAGCTGGCCAACAAACTCGGCTTTGAAGAGTTTGCACAACCTGCTGGCGGTTGCTGCTTCCTCACCGACGAAGCCTACTCAAACAAACTAGCTGATTTATGGCGATATCGTGGCGAAAAACGCTACGAACTAGACGACATCATGCTGTTAAAGATTGGCCGCCATATTCGGCCCGCACCAAATTTCAAAATGATCGTCAGCCGAGAAGAGGGAGAAAACAATTTCCTCGAAGGATACCGCAAGCAATTTTTACACCTGCGTACCGTTAGCCACAACGGCCCGCTGACATTGATTGATGGCGAGCCCAATGCCGAAGATATCGAGCTTGCTGCACGTATCGCAGCACGTTTCAGCCAGGGCAAGCAGGACACGGAGGTACAGGTGAAAGCCACATTCCCCGATGGCCAATCCAAAATACTGGGAGTTGCACCGATACTGCCTACGGAAATCCCCCAGGGCTGGTACGTATGAGCACCCACCAATTGAATGCGCAAAACCTGCTCTGCCCAATGCCGGTCATCAAAACTCAGGACAAAATCGCAACACTGGCATCAGGGGATATTCTTGAAGTGAGCTGCACGGACCCAGGGGTACTAAGTGACATACCCGCCTGGTGCCGAATTAATGGTCACAAATTACTGCATAGTGAACAATCCGATCGGATCATCAAATTAACCATCGAGGTGATACACGAAAATGACAGGTAGGCCACAATTATGGGGCTACCGATCGCGGCCGTCTCGCCGTCCATATCGCTGTAGCTCAGCTACACTAATACTTGTTCCGGTTAACATCTTTGATGCAAATCCGTTGCATCCACCGTCCAAACCTTTAAGATTTATCTGCACTTTGATTCAGACCCGATGAGATCACACCATGAAAATGATAAAACAAGTTTCCGCTAGTTTTCTCCGTCAGTCCTGTCGCGGGCTCTGGCTGGTAATAACTTTTTCTTTGAGCCTGACCTTTTCAGCACTGGCAATCTCGGAGATTTATCAAACAACCGATAAGGATGGCAACGCTGTTTTTAGCGATATTAAAACTGACCGATCAGAACCCGTAACGCTGCAACCCACCAACACTACTACGCTTCCAAAGCTAGACACCAGCAACTCGTTTGAAACGGACTCCTCGCAGGAAATTCCAGCAAGCTACACATCCCTGTTAATACAATCCCCGTTAAATGATGAAACGATTCGCAATACAGTCGGCAACGTCAACGTTTCGGTACAGGTCACACCTACACTACTTGCAAACCACGGAATCCAGATTTTAGTTGATGGTACCGCCATTACCAAACCCCTATCGAACACCCATTTTCAGTTTGGTGGTATTGAAAGAGGCGTTCATCAGCTGACCGCTCAAATAATTGATCTATCCGACGGCTCCGTTGTGGAAACCAGCCCATCCGTTCAAATCCACCTAAAGCAACACTCCGCTTCTCACTGACCTGACCCACATCCCAGCACTCATCGCACCAAACATGTGCGATAATCCTCTGCGCCCTGAATAGTCGCGCCAATATCTTGCCTCACCGATGCGAGCCCACCCTCTCCAGGCATTAGTTTGCTCGTTTTCCGTGCATGAGAAATATTCACCGCCATTGGTTCGATTTTTGCTTAGTTACAGTCAATAGCCTGTAGAGAGCCGTTATGAATAACGCTGAAATTTATCAACTGATTCTGGAAGACCTTTCTACTTCCGTACTGTTGCTGGATTCAGATCTACAGTTGCAATACATTAATCCAGCCGCAGAGAACCTGCTGGATGTCAGCGCAAACAGGGTAATGGGCACAGCAGTATCCAGTTTTTTTCACGAGACCGAAGAATCTATTCAGTCCCTGAGAAATGCCGTGGCGTTTAACAACCCGTTTAGCAAACGAAGAACAAAAATCACGCTGAGCAATGATAAAGCCATCACAGTCGACTACACCGTCACTCCTATTATGTCTTCCTCAGGCACTGCTCTGCTTATGGAAATCCAGCCTCTCGATCGGTTGCTGCGTATCGCCAAAGAGGAAGCCTCTGTTTTCTCAAACCAGGCGAATAAAACGTTAATACGCGGTCTTGCACATGAAATAAAAAACCCGTTAGGAGGAATACGGGGGGCAGCGCAGCTACTGGCCCGTCAGCTACCGGAAGAGGAAAAAGAATACACCCAGATTATTATTGAAGAAGCAGACCGGTTGCGGAATCTGGTCGACAGAATGCTTGGACCGAATAATTTACCCAATATGGTTCCAGCTTCAATTCACGAAGTACTAGAGCGAGTCAGGGTATTGGTGGAAGTTGAATCCAGCAATCCGATCGAATTTATACGTGATTATGACCCCAGCATCCCCGATATCACAGCGGACAGAGAACTACTCATTCAGGCCATTTTAAATATCGTTCGTAATGCGATGGAGTCTCTTGCCCGGTCTGATGATCCCTCATTACATCCTGAAATCACCCTGCGAACCCGCACCCTCCGGCAGTTCACAATAGGCACTATCCGCCATCGACTGGTTTGCCTGATTGAAGTGATCGACAACGGGCCAGGTATCAACGAGAAGTTAATCGACAGTATTTTTTTTCCAATGATCAGTGGTCGTGCAAATGGTAGCGGACTGGGATTACCGTTGAGTCAATCGATTCTCAACCAGCACCAGGGATCGATCGAATGTGATAGCCGTCCTGGCCATACACGTTTCTCCATCCACCTACCGATTCAATAGACCGCACCATACCTTGAACATGAAACCATTTACATTTCACACTCCGTACAGAGATAGAGCATGCGACAAAAAGTCTGGATAATAGACGACGACAAATCAATTCGCTGGGTTTTGGAGAAAGCACTACAACGCCCCCAACTGGAGCTGACCTGCTTTGAAACGGGCGATGCCGCACTGCAACAACTTCAAAACGACAAACCAGACGTACTGCTCAGCGATATTCGTATGCCAGGCACTGACGGACTTGAGCTCTTAGCCCAGATACACCAAAGCCACCCCAACCTTCCAGTCATTATTATGACCGCTCATTCAGATCTGGACAGTGCTGTTTCAGCCTATCAGGGCGGCGCATTTGAATACCTGCCGAAACCCTTTGATATTGATGACGCAACCAATATTGTCGACCGAGCACTGGCACATGCCAGTGAACATCAGGGGCCAAATGACACACCAATGGAAGGCCCAGACGAAGAGATCATTGGCGAAGCACCGGCTATGCAGGAAGTATTCCGTGCAATAGGCCGGCTTTCAAAATCCAATATCACCGTACTGATAAACGGTCAGTCGGGTACCGGAAAGGAGCTAGTTGCACTGGCGCTACATCGGCACAGCCCCAGAAAAAGCAATCCATTTATCGCCCTCAACATGGCGGCAATCCCGAAAGATCTGGTGGAATCAGAGCTGTTCGGACACGAAAAAGGCGCCTTTACCGGGGCCAACCAACATCGCGTAGGGCGCTTCGAGCAGGCCGATGGTGGCACTCTTTTTCTCGATGAAATTGGCGATATGCCAGCAGAAACCCAGACTCGCCTGTTAAGAGTGCTGGCGGACAACGAGTTCTATCGTGTCGGCGGCCATACGCCGAAAAAGGCCAACGTCCGAATTATTGCCGCAACCCATCAGGACCTGGAAGAACTTGTTAAACAGGGCCGGTTCCGTGAAGACCTTTTTCATCGGCTCAACGTTATCCGAATTCACATCCCAACCCTGGCCCAGCGCCGGGAAGATATCCCAAAATTAACCCAGTATTTTTTGCAAAGTGCAGCAAAGGAGCTTGAGGTTGAAAATAAAGTACTAAAACCCGAAACACAGGATTACCTCTGCAATCTAAGCTGGCCAGGAAACGTGCGGCAACTTCAGAATACCTGTCGCTGGATCACGGTGATGGCGTCAGGGCGTGAAGTGCATATCAGCGATCTGCCACCGGAACTGCAAACCCAGACAAATCAGGAAGGGGTGGGTGAAAACTGGCAGCAATCACTACGGCTATGGGCTGAACGTGAACTCGCCTCCGGCAAGCAAAACCTGCTGGATACCGCGTTACCGCAGTTTGAACGGGTCATGATTGAAAGCGCACTTAAACAAACCGCTGGTCGAAAACGCGATGCATCAGATCTGCTGGGCTGGGGTCGTAATACCCTCACCAGAAAGATCAAAGAGCTTGGACTATCCAACCAGGAAGAGACTGGGAGCGATACTGAGGAAAATGAAGGTTAGCCTGCATCATGTTTCACATCGTACTTTTTGAGCCAGAGATCCCGCCCAATACCGGTAATATCATCAGGCTCTGCTCCAATAACGGTTTTCAACTGCATCTGATCGAACCCCTGGGGTTCAACTTAAGCGACAAACAGTTACGCCGTGCCGGGCTCGACTATCATGAAACCGCCAGTATCAAAACTCACCTGAATTTCGAACAGTACCTGTCTTCAGAAACCCCCGTTCGCCTATTTGCTGTCAGCACAAAAGGAACATGCAGTTATAGCGATGTCGCTTTTGAGGCCGGTGACAGTTTTTTATTCGGGCCGGAAACCCGTGGTCTACCGGATGACATACTGGGTCAAATTTCAGCAGCCAATATTCTGCGCATCCCGATGAAACCCGATAGTCGTAGCCTTAACCTGTCCAATACAGTTGCGGTTCTCAGTTACGAGGCGTGGCGACAAAATGGATTTGAGGGCAATCGTTAAAGCTGATTTACCCCACTCCCATAAGCCTCACAAATTGCATTGCTCATATAACTTGAATATCATTGCCGGCTACAAAAAAAATAATATTCATAGCATTCACCCGCAGTTCTACGGGCGGCTATTCAACCAGAAAGATGGAGTGAGACTCGATGCACCCTTCGATACACGCAGCAAAGAACCCTGATAAACCTGCTTACATTATGGCGACGACTGGCGAAGTCGTTACCTTCGGCGAGCTAAACGATATCTCCATTCAAATGTCGCGAGTATTTCGCGATTGCGGTTTACAGGTTGGTGATGCGATTGCCTTCTATCTGGAAAACCACAAATATTTCCATATCATCGCCTGTGCTGCACACCGTGCCGGTCTTTATTTCACGCCCATCAGCAACAAATTGACCGCTGAAGAAGTGGACTACATTGTTGCCGACTGTGGTGCAAAATTGTTTATCTGCTCCACTGAATACAAAGAGCTAGCGGCTGAAATGAACAGCCTGATGCCAGGCGTAAAAGACAAATACATGCTGAGCGGAACCATTGATGGCTACAAGTCACTCGAAGATGCTACCGCTGCTCAGTCAACAGAACCTTTGGCTGACGAAACCTCCGGCTCTGAAATGCTTTACTCTTCCGGCACAACTGGCCGGCCAAAGGGCGTACGTCGCCCTCTTCCAGGCACTCCGATTACCACTCCCACACGAATGGCGGAAACCCTTCCAGATCGTTACGGCATCGACGAAAACACCGTTTATCTATCACCTGCCCCGCTATACCACGCTGCGCCATTAGGATTTTCCCGTGGTGTTTTGGCCATGGGCGGCACCGTAGTCATTATGGACAAGTTTGGTACCGATGAAGCGTTGAGGCTGATTGAAAAATACAAGGTAACCCACAGCCAGTGGGTGCCGACCATGTTTGTTCGATTCCTCAAGGAGCCTGTTGAGCTTCGCACCAAATACGACCTCTCGTCGCATCAGGTGGCTATCCACGCCGCTGCACCCTGCCCGGTTAAAATTAAAGAACAGATGATCGAATGGTGGGGCACTATCATTCACGAATACTACGCGGGTTCAGAGGGTAACGGCACCACCATTATTGACTCCGAAGACTGGCTCCTGCACAAAGGTTCAGTTGGCCGAACTGCCGGTGGAGCGATCCACATTTGTGGTGAAGATGGTAAAGAGCTACCCGCAGGCGAATCTGGCACCATCTACTTTGAAAGTGGCGTCGTATTCACCTACCACAACGATGAAGGCAAAACAGCCGGTAGCTACCACCCTGAACATCCGGAGTGGAGTACCCTTGGCGATGTAGGTCGCGTTGATGAAGATGGTTACCTGTATCTGACCGACCGTAAGGCCTTTATGATCATCTCCGGTGGTGTAAACATCTACCCACAGGAAGTTGAAAACCATCTAATTACGCACCCTAAAATTGCGGATGTTGCGGTGATTGGTGTACCCAACGAAGACTTCGGTGAAGAGGTCAAAGCCGTTGTTCAGCCCATCGATATGGCAGATGCTACAGAGGAGTTTGCTGAGGAGCTGATCCAGTTCTGTAAGGATCATATCTCCTCTGTCAAATGCCCGCGTTCAGTAGACTTTGATCCTGAATTGCCGCGCCACCCTAATGGCAAGATGTACAAACGCCTGGTTCGGGATCGTTACTGGGGAAAAATGGATTCTAAAATCGTCTAATTCAAGTTCAATTTTAGCACCTGAAAAGGCCACTTTAGAGTGGCCTTTTTTTTGCCTGAAATATAGTAACTGCTGCGCGCGACGGCATATCAAATATTGCTTTTTCTCACTAGCTTGAATATTGTAGGTAGGAGTTAAAAATAACAATAAAATCAGATAATGTATTGGAGAAGTCAGGATGCACATTTCAATTCATGCCGCTAACAATCCGGATAAAACCGCATTTGTAATGGCAGAAACTGGCGAACACGTCAGCTACAAGGAACTCAACGATAAATCGATTCAGCTTTCACGGGTATTTCGTGATGCGGGATTACAAGTCGGCGACGGCATGGCTTTCTTTATGGAAAACCATAAATGGTTCCATATTATTGTTGCGGCTGCCCACCGCGCGGGGCTCTATTTCACGCCGATCAGTAATAAGCTCACTGAGGACGAAGTGGACTATATTGTTGCGGATTGCGGTGCCAAGGCATTTGTAACCAGCCAGGCAATGACCGCTATTGCAGAAAAGCTGGTGGATAAACTGCCAGGCATTTCCGCCAAGTTTATGCTCGATGGCCCTATTGCCGGTTATCAAGGGCTTGAAGCGGCCTGTGCTGCACAATCCACCGAACCCCTTGCGGACGAATGTGCAGGAACCGAAATGCTCTACTCCTCCGGTACAACCGGACGACCCAAGGGCGTACGCAAGCCACTTCCCGGTGGCCCGATTACCGAACTAAACCGAATGACGGAAATGCTACCGCCGCGTTACGGCTTTGATGAAAACACGGTTTATCTCTCCCCTGCTCCGCTGTATCACGCTGCACCACTTGGCTACTCGCGCTGCATATTGGCGATTGGCGGCACCGTCATTATCATGAGTAAATTCGATGCTGAGGGCTCCCTCAAACTGATCGAACAGTACAAGGTCACCGACAGCCAGTGGGTTCCAACTATGTTTGTTCGGATGCTGAAAATGCCCGAAGAGATCCGCACCAAATACAATCTGTCATCCCACCGATGTGCGATTCACGCGGCCGCACCCTGCCCCGTAAAAATCAAAGAGCAGATGATGGACTGGTGGGGATTGATCATCTACGAATACTACGGCGGTTCAGAGGGCAACGGCAGCACGGCTATCGGCCCTCAGGAATGGATGGAACACAAGGGTTCAGTTGGCACCAGCGCGATGGGTGGTATGCATATCTGTGATGATGAAGGCAATGAGTTACCGGTCGGCGAAGCCGGTACCATCTACTTCGAAAGCGGACAGGTGTTCGCTTATCACAATGACCCTGAAAAAACCAAAGACTCCTACCACCCCAACAAGCCAGAGTGGAGTACCCTCGGCGACGTAGGTCGTGTTGATGAAGATGGTTACCTGTATCTGACTGACCGAAAGGCCTTCATGATCATCTCTGGTGGTGTAAATATCTATCCGCAGGAAGTGGAAAACCACCTGATCACTCACCCGAAAGTGGCTGATGTTGCGGTGATTGGTGTTCCCAATGAAGACTTTGGTGAAGAGGTTAAAGCGGTCATTCAACCAATGGATATGGCGGATGCTACCGAGGAGTTTGGCGAGGAGTTGATCCAGTTCTGTAAGGATCACATCTCCCATGTGAAGTGTCCACGCTCGGTAGACTTTGATCCGGAATTGCCACGCCACCCCAATGGCAAGATGTACAAACGTTTGGTTCGGGACCGTTACTGGGGCAAGATGGATTCTAAAATCGTCTAACCCGAAACACTCTTACCAGAAATAAAAAGGCCGCTTTCTTAGCGGCCTTTTTATTTCTCCATCCTAAAACGCTATTGCACTTATTGCTTGAACCCGCGATCTGACCAGAAGAAACCCATAGCAGCAACGATATTGAATATTAACAGTAAAAACACCCTCACATATCTTTTGCTCTTTATAGAAAAAAACAGCATTTTCAACCAAATATATGTCCCTGGCAATCCAAAAGAAAGGCTGAAAACAAGCCCCATCGTTTTAACAAAATAACTACCTTCTCCCTCAATTCCTGCTGAGTTCAAAAAAGTTAACATAAACATAAGCGCTATAAAACTGCTTACTGCCAACCAAAAAAGTTTGTCATCAATTGTTGATGTCTTATCCATAGCCTGCCTCTTCACTCAAAATCAATAGCAGCAGAACTGAGTGTTTTGAATCCACCACTCAATCGAGCGGTTCCTCTTCCATCGGCGCACCACAATGTTTGCAATAATCTGCATTCAGATCATGTCCGTAGCGCTCGCAATTTGGGCAGCTTCTTAAATTACCATCCCGTAGTATTTCCTGGGATAACTCGGCGGTAATAATGCCCGTTGGTACTGCAATAATTGCGTAGCCGGTTAGCATCACCAGCGCTGCAAGCATTCGCCCCAACTCTGTCTGTGGCGCAATATCGCCATAACCAACGGTTGTGATGGTGACGATGGCCCAATACATCCCTTTCGGAATACTACTAAAGCCATGTTCCGACCCTTCAATGACGTACATCAAAGCACCATAGATGGTAACTAATACCAAAATGGAAACGAAAAAAACCAGGATTTTACGCCGCGAATTATAGATCGATCGACCAAGGACGTTGGCCTCTCGCATGTATCGAATCAGCTTCAGTACCCGAAACACACGTAGCACCCGACGCAGTCGAATAATTAATAAATATTCGGCACCAGGTAGCAAGAAAAAAGCAATGTAGGTTGGTATTATCGAAAGGAAATCGACTATGCCAAAAAAACTTCGGGCATATTTAAATGGATTTGGTGAGCAATATAAGCGGAGTCCATATTCCAGCGTAAAAACCAGCGTAAAAACCCATTCAGCAGCATAAAACCAGTAGCCATACGCATCGGATAACGAGGCAACAGTACTGAGCACTACGATCAATACGCTGAACAGAATGGCGACCAACAGCACTTCATCGAACAACCGACCCATTGGTGTTTCGGTACCAAAAATCACCAGATAAACTTTTTCCCGACGGGTAAGTTCCGGATCCGTTTTGTGTTCTGGCGGGGATGCAAGATTCATAGTCGACTACTGATGCTAACCGTCACAGATCAGATCCCCATATTTCCCAGCAGTACCGTCATCTCCTCAAGAATGGCTGTTATCCGTGGATGGGTAACTTCAAATTCAGCAATTACGTTTTGAATACCTGTCGCTACCTGGTCAGGGCTCTGTAGGTCCTGTTCCATATCCCTGATCAATGTTTCAAGTTTCTGTTCAGCACCCTGATCGATGCCCTCCAGTTTTTTGCTCTCGGAATTCAGTTGCGAAACCAATGATTGTAATTTTTGTTCAGACATTAATTGTTCCTCTGCTGTTCATTTAAAGAGTGTTAATAAACTGATCGATACGATTCATCATATATTCGTAATCGGGATTCCAGCTAATACGCCGCACAATACCCTGCGCGGTATTTTTATCCGTAATTTCTCCATAAAGCACGTCTGAGTTATTTCGATCCAGACAGCGGGATAGTTGGGGATCATCGGAATAATGTACGCAATTAAAATAATCGCCATTCTTTCCGTAGTGGGGATTCGCTGGACTATTCGGGATCGAGATATGGCTTTGGCTTAGAATTTTATCCTCCACGTTTGCGCTGTTGCGCACTTCAATCCGGCTATCACCGGTTTGCAGATCCTGACTTGCATAGAGCAACATTTCACTCTGTTGATCGGTTCTATTATGGAAAAATTGAATCGTTTCTGAGGTATCAATGGTCGTGTCCTGTTCCGATGCCACCACGAACACGGGCACGGGAACGGGATGTTTCATATCCAGTGTCGATCCCAGTCTTTTTGTAAGCATATAAATTTGTGCCGCGGCATTCATATGAAACGATTCATATTTTGCGTAATCAAGGTCGTCCCTGATAGCCGCCCAACGCAAGGGTTCATAAAGAGCTACTCCCAATTTATCGACCCAGCGCGTTATAAATGCAGCGGATGTTTTAATCGCAATGGCCGGAGAAAGTAAAACCAGACCAACCACCTGGCTTGAGTCGCCATTAAAACTTCGACTGTCACCGGTTTTTATCAGAGGTACCCGATTCGCCTCACGATTCTGTTTACGAATGGCGTAATCAATTGCTAATGTAGCGCCAGTTGAGAATCCTACCACTACCAGCTTATCAACCTCCCCTGAAAAACTCTCCATGGCCCAGCTACTGGCATCAATCCAGTCCTGATAACTGACATGTGCCAAATCCCCCGCTACGGTACTGTGACCCGGCAGCAATACCGAGCGAACCAATACACAACTCTGGCTAAAATGATCACCTAAATCACTGATAGCATATGGGCCATCGGATAAGCCATGAATCAACAAAATACCTAATGCAGGCTGATCGCAACCAGCTTTCATAGGCCATTGCTTTGGCGAAATTGCATCGAGAACCGTAATACCGTCAGCCATTTCTATCACTTCCGAAGCTCGTGGGTTTCGGCTAGCTATTAACCCTCTTACCTGGCGTAAGTAGTCACTGTAGCTCAGGGATTCGCTGTAGTGGATAGCAGGAAGAGGTTGTGCAGGAAGATGGCGTTCCGCGAGATTTGGTGGTTTTCTGATACTGGCAAATACCAATATGATCGCCAATATTACACAAGTTAGAACAACCCAACGGTATCGAAGTATTTTTTGTTTAAACATAGATTACGTTAGAAAAACCAATAATATAGGGAGCGATTCAGTTAGTTAATGTTCGATAGCAGGGCATCACGGTAGCCCCATACTGGTAGCGGTCGCCGGTACGATAACAGGGTCGTTCCCCCTGCATGTATCCATCGCCACGGCTACCGTCGGAAACTCCAGCAGCAACTCGAGGGTTTGATAGGTGGGCATAATGATAAGTGCCTCACCCGCTCGATACTGTTCAATAGCAACCGATGGGCGAACCCATTGATAGTGGTGAATCTCTCCTCCATCTACAACTACTTGTCGACCACAGTTGGCGGGCGCCAGGAAAAACCATGTCGCAAACCGTTTTGGAGCCTCTTCCGGGGTGGTCCAGTGGGAGATACAAACGAGTTCGGAAATATCGATTTCCAGATCCGCTTCTTCACGACACTCCCGAACCGCAGCTCGGTGTGCGGCATCGAGTTCTGTTGCGCTATTGGTCACATAATCTTCCGGATCTATCCGACCACCGGGAAATACCCAGGCACCTCCGACAAATTCCAGAGCCGCATTGCGCTTTAGTAGCAATACCTCCAAGCCATCTGGGCCATCACGTAGTGGCGCTACTGTGGCTGATGGGATTGCTTCAACCATAAAAACCTCAATTTACAGAAAATATACTGATGATTTGGTTAGTTGAACATATGTATCCGGAGCGATCAACCTAACAAAAATGCACCCCATATATTCCACAACGAACAGGAAACGGACTGATGTTCTGATCGGTGTTTTATGCTATTTTAGCAGCGCCGATTCAATACAGATTCAGGTGGTCAGACCAGCCTTTTGTTTCATGCCACTCTGATAGGTTTTGCGCTGAAACGCTCTCTAATCAAGATGTAGTGACTCAGTATTCGCCTTACTACCCAGCTTATCAATACCTGTACAGGGGTACAGCTATATGTCCAATGTCATCATTCATCACAACCCTCGCTGCTCAAAATCCAGAGAGACGCTTGCCCTTCTCGAAGAGAACGGCATCTCTCCAGAGATAAGACTGTACCTCGATAACCCACTGGGTAAAAAGGAACTGCAACAAGTTCTTGCTCAACTAGGCATCACTGCGCGGGAGCTGATCAGAAAATCGGAAGATGCGTATAAAGAACAGAACCTTAAAAACCCTGAGCTAAGTGAAGATGAACTGATCGCGGCAATGGTTGCCACACCCAAACTTATGCAACGTCCAATTGTAGTCGCCAACGGAAAAGCAGCCTTAGGTCGACCACCCGAGCAGGTGCTGGAAATAGTATGAAGCCTGTCGAAAACGCTCCATATGTTTTAGTTCTCTATTACAGTACAACAGGTGCCACCCTTGATATGGCACTACAGATTGCCCGTGGCATTGAACAGGCCGAAGGTATTGAGGCAAGAATACGCACCGTACCGGGTATCTCACCGGTTACAGAAGCGGTTGAACCGGAAATCCCTGAGTCCGGGGCGATTTACTGCAGCCAGGAAGATCTAAGCGGGTGCTCTGGACTGATAATGGGCACTGCTACCCGGTTTGGCAATATGGCATCGGCGATGAAATATTTTATCGACGGTACCGGTGGTGAATGGGCAACCGGCACATTGGTGGGCAAACCAGCCGGTGTGTTTACCTCTGCATCCAGTATGCATGGTGGCCAGGAAGCCACCCTTCTGAGCATGATGGTTCCTCTATTACATCACGGCATGCTAATTGTCGGTATCCCGTACACTGAAGATGCACTGATGACCACTACAACAGGAGGGAGCCCATACGGTGCTTCGCACTTTTCGGGGCCTGAGGACACACTGCCCCTGTCCCAGGATGAGATCGATCTGTGCCAGGCGTTAGGCAAGCGAATCGCAACTATTGCCCTTGATCGAAGGAATGCAGCATGACAGCAGCTACCCATGGTAGAGCAGCACGGGTTTGCAAAAGTATCAGCGCTATCAGTTATGTACTTCTCGTTGCCACCCTTATCAGCTTTTCCTTTATCGGACTGGAGCCAAAAAACCCTGCGCACTGGGCCACACTCGCCATCAAAGTGCTACCCTTGATGATATTCATACCGGGACTTATACAGGGGTCAGAGAGAAGCCATGCGTGGCTCTGTTTTGTAGTGTTGGTCTATTTTACTCTGGGAATACTGGAGCTATTCGGCCTGACAAATCGGCTGGAAGGAATGCTTATCACGCTATTTTCTACCCTGCTGTTTATCAGCAGCACACTTTATATTCGCTGGAACAAATCAGAACAAACATCCCCGGGGTAACTCAGCACCACTACAAATCCTTATGGGTACCATCACAAAATGGTGCCTTAGCTGACCTGCGACAGCCACAGAGGTAGACTGTTTTGTCTTTTTCCGGTGTAAAGGTTAACGGGGTGAATTCGGTATCCTTATGGGTACCATCGCAGAAAGGTTGTTTTTTACTTAACCCACAAGCGCACCAATAATAGGTTTTTCCAGCGATTACGTCGACGACGTAAGGCTCCTTCTGCGTGATATGACCTTGACTCATGTTTTATTCCCTTTTTTATTATTGTTGGGTTTTTATTGTCGTTAGGCGAATTTTTTCTAATCCTGTTATCCAATAACTAGCCTTTAGCTTTCATCGATATCCTGTTCGGGAAGCTCGACACGAACTTGCCGCCCACCCTGGTTTTTTGCTTCGACCAACGCATTATCGGCCCGCTTCAGCAGTGGCGATATGTCCATTTCAAGCGGCCCAAGTTCTGAAACTCCGATACTAACGCTGTACTGTACTGCACCTTCAATAGTAGACACTACCGATCTTTCGACTTTTTCAAGTACTCTATCCGCTACAACACGCGCGCCTTCAGAAGCAGTTTCAGCACAACAAATCACGAATTCGCTTCCACTGAGCCTGCCCACAAGATCAATTTGTCGTGCCATATCAACACAGATCAATGCAAGACTTTTGAGTACTTCGTCACCGGCGTCTGAGCCTTTTTCATCATTTAACTGCTTGAAGTTATCGGGCTCTATAATGATCATAGAATAGGCGTGACCGAAACGTAGGGTTCTGGCAAGCTCCCGCAGTGCCTGGCTCAAAAAATAACGCCGATTGAGCAACTCGGTTAACGAGTCGTACATCGCCATTTCGCGAATCTTTACTTTCGCACTTTCAAACTGCCCCTCAAGTTCTTGCGATTTCGCACAATTATCGAGTTGTTTTGAAAACAGTGATGGGTTAATCGGCCTCTGGACCACATCGTAAGCACCCAGCTCCAACAATGACTCAGCTGCGCTCAGGTCATCGACAATAACAATAACCGGGGTTATTGATAAATAGGTATTATTTCCAAGTACCTGCAAGTTGGATTCATTATTGGCAATCGATACGATAACATCAGGAAACTCACCACCGACACGAGTAGAGTGACCATCAACCTCATCAGTAATAAGTGCGCTATACCCTTTCTGATTAAGTAGCTCTGACAGCAGCTTTACTTCATCGCTCTCCGGAGATTGATCCCCGATTACCAGAATTCTAATCATGCTCTAGTCCCTGTTATTGTCATTATGACTTGCTCGCGTAGGCAATTATATTCAAGCCAGTTCTATTGTCCATCGGATCACTCAGCCCGAGGGCGTAATTTTCATTCTTACCGAATCAGCGTATTTACGCAGTTCATTTAATAGTGCCGTACTTTTCGGGGTTTCTTCAATCTGACCCTGTAATCGGTCAATTTCCGCATGATAGGACTCAAAATTCAAATGAGACCCGTCAGCCAACAATTTGTCTTCACAATACCCCAGCCAGGCGCTCTCTTCATGCGCATTCAGACTATCAGGAAAATTTCGAGCCCGGTACCTGAAATACAGTTCATCGTAACGCTTATCATCAAAGTTTGGCTGAAAATTGTTTAGTTCACCGGGTGCTAGTTTACGTATTTGCTGTAGCTGATATTTATCATGATCGTTACAGAAACCACCACTATACAGCTGCTGGTCAATATCAGCTGAGCCCATATCCATATCATCCGGTGCAAATATTTCAGCGATTTTTTTCTGTAGCTGTGGATTTTTTTGCAAAATACGATAATGACGTTCAGCCCGTTCACGATCAATCGATAACCGCTCCGAGCTATCATTGTCCATCGTTGATAAGGGTGCAATAGCGGGAGACTTATTGGTATGAACAACCTTCAGCGGGATGGGAAGCTGCCCTTCTGGTAACGATTTACGAGCAGTAAACAGACGTAATTTCAGTTCCTCAACAGGAAGGTCTATTAATGGCTGGGGATCGCAACGCAGATCATAAACTACAACACCATTTTTATTTACCGGGTGCATCGCTAGCGGCATTATCAGGGTTGTTTTCCCGGTTGATGCAGGATATTTCGATGAGGCGTGGACCAAAACAGTTTGGTAATCGACGCTTAGCATAGCCGCCACTTTACGCTTATTTCGCAGTTGGTATAGGTAGTTATAGAGCTTGGGTTGTGCATTTTTCAGCAACTTTGCCAGGCTGATGGTCGCAATCACGTCAGACAATGCATCGTGCGCATTGTCATGGCTAAGGCCATTGGCCCGTGTCAGATCCTCCAGCCGAAAACTCGGCGTCCCATCCTCATAATTGGGCCAATTGATGCCTTCCGGGCGCAGTGCCCTGGCGAGGCGTAACATATCGATAATGTCCCAGCGGGAATTTCCGTTTTTCCACTCCCGTTCATAAGGGTCATAAAGGTTTCTATATAGCATGTACCGGGTAAATTCATCGTCGAAACGAATACTGTTGTAGCCAACGCCGCAGGTGCCTGACTTGACAAACTGGGCATGGATTTGAGCCGCAAATTGCTGCTCTGTAATGCCTTTTTGCATACACTTCTGGGGGGTGATACCGGTAATTAAAACAGATTCTGGTGAGGGCAGGCAATCAACTGCGGGCTGGCAATACAGTACCAGCGGCTCGTCGATGATCTCAAGGTTCTCATCGGTACGTACACCTGCAAACTGACAGGGTCGATCAAACTTCGGGCTAATACCGAAAGTCTCATAATCATGCCAATACAGTGTATTCAAACCGATTATCCTTTCTGTTGATGTAGATCCAGTAGCTGATCAGTGATCCAGTAGCTCTAGAATGGCCTCAGCTGCGCTGGAACTAGCGCCTTTTCTTAATCTACGATGCTGCTCGTCAAACGACTGCAATGCCTGGGTCTGTTTCTCACCACCCTTGAGCTGCTCGAGTATGGCGCTGCCTATATTTTCTACAGTTGCGTCCTTTTGCAAATATTCAGGTACTACTTCTGTTTCAGCTAACAGGTTGGGCAGCGATACATAATCAACCTTTACCATTCTGGAAAGGATAAAAAAGCTGATTGCTGAAAGCTGATAGGCCACGACCATCGGTCTCTTCAGCAGCATCCCCTCCAGGGCTGCGGTGCCGGATGCCATCAAGATTGCATTTGACGCGGTCATCGCTTCCCGTGAAGAACCTTCGAAAAACTTAATCGGCAAAGAATATGGCAACGCTGCAAGTATCTGTTCAATCTGTTGCTTACGTTCAGCATTCACACAGGGAACAATAAATTCAAGATTGGGGCTTTTGCTCACACACCAGTGCGCTGCCTCAAGAAACAGAGGGCCTAGCTTATCGATTTCACCTGCCCGGCTGCCGGGTAACAACGCGATCACTTCAGCATTTTCTGAAATGCCAAGCTCTTGCCTTGCCTGACCGCGGTCAGTTTCCAGCGGGATTTGATCAGCCAGTGGATGACCAACAAATTGAACGGGAACCATCTGCTCCTGAAAAAACTTTTCCTCGAATGGAAACAGCGTAAGCATCAGATCAAGTGTGCCTCGCATTTTTTTGACCCGCCCCTTACGCCAGGCCCAAACCGAAGGACTCACATAGTGAACGGTTTTTATATCTGCTTTGTGGAGGGAACGCTCAAGTCCAAGATTGAACTCCGGCGCATCAATACCGATAAATACATCCGGCGGATTTTTCACCCAGTGTTGAACCAGCTTCTTTCTGAGTTTGAGTAACTCCCTGAGTCGGCCAAGCACCTCAACCAGACCCATCACCGAAAGCCGCTCCATCGGAGCGAGGCTGTTAACACCCTGCGCCAGCATCAATGGTCCAGCAATTCCTTCAAACACGGCATCGGGGTGTCGTTTGAGAATCTCTTCCACCAGGCTACCACCGAGAATATCACCGGAGGCTTCTCCGGCGATGATGGCTATTTTAAGGGGTTTGGGCATAGGGACCTTGCTCACCCACTAATACGGAATTAGCGAACAATTCCGCGGGTGGAGGCGCGTAGCGAGTCGATAAAAAGATTCACCTCGGAATGGGAATCCGCAAGAATTTCCAGCTCTTCTAACGCCTGCTCTAGCGTCAAACCATTGCGATAGGTAATACGGTAGGCTCGCTTAATCGCCGCGATTGCATCGGTTGAAAAACCTCGACGCTTTAATCCTTCACTATTGGTACCGCGTGGTACCGCACTGTTTCCATTAACCGTCACATAGGCCGGCACATCCTTTAACACCACACTACCAGTACCACAAAAGGAGTGGGCGCCAATTTTGCAAAACTGATGTACCAGCGTATAACCGCCAAGAATGGCCCAGTCGCCAACCTGTACATGGCCAGCAAGCGCCGCATTGTTAGCCAAAATACAGTGATCGCCCACGATACAGTCATGGGGTATATGCACATAGGCCATCAGCAGGTTGTCGCTGCCTACTTTGGTAATGCCCGTATCCTGAGTCGTACCCCTGTTCAGGGTGCAGCCTTCGCGTATAATGTTACGATCGCCTATCTCAAGAAATGTCTCTTCGCCCTTGTATTTTTTGTCCTGACAATCTTCACCGACCGAAGCAAACTGAAATATTTTGTTATCACAGCCAATGCGAGTAGATTTGCGAATCACCACGTGGGAACTGATCTCTGTATTTTCACCCACCTCGACATCAGGCCCGATAATGCTCCAGGGACCAACGCTCACACCATCAGCCAGTTTGGCCGAAGGATCAATAATCGCGCGTGGATCAATTAAACTCATTGCGGGTACTAACGATCAGCACAGAGTATGGTTGCATCACAGACCGGCTCGCCATCTACTTCTGCACTGCATTCGAACTTCCATATACCTCTGCGTTCGGAGATAACGGCTGCTTTCAAATCAAGTCGATCACCTGGCACTACCGGACGCCGGAATCGAACTTTATCAACCCCGACGAAGTAATAGATAGAACCGTCCGCAGGTTTTTTATCCATTGTCTTAAAGCCAAGAATACCGGCAGCCTGTGCCATGGCTTCAATAATAAGCACTCCAGGAAAAACAGGCTGGTTTGGGAAATGTCCCTGAAATAGCACTTCGTTAATGCTCATATTTTTAAACGCTACAATCGACTCGCCGGGGGTCAGCTCAACCACTCGATCAACCAGCAAAAATGGGTAGCGATGGGGCAAGTACTCACGAATTTCATTAATATCTAACATTCAATACCTTTATAATTCCCTGTTGCACGTCAACTTTGTATCTCAAGAAAATAGCATTGCAGCAATGACTAAATCCCGACCTATCAATAACGGTTAATCTTTATTTTTTTCGCCAAAAGTTTGTTCAAATTTTTTCTCTAGCTTGAACAAGCGCCTTGTGTATTCATCAAGTTTTTTGAACCGGGCGGTATTTTTTCGCCAGGTCAGGTTATCCGTCAGTCCGGTACCGGATGAATATACCCCCGGCTTATTCAGAGAGTGGGTCACCATTGCCATACCCGATACGTGTACGTGATCGGCAATTTTTATATGGCCCGCAATAGCTGATGCGCCGCCAATCGTGCAGTAGCTACCAATCTCGGCACTGCCCGCTACACCTGCGTTACCGGCTATCGCGGTATGTTCTCCTATCACCACGTTATGGGCAATTTGAATCTGATTGTCCAGCTTCACGCCATTGCCAATAATGGTATCGCTTATCGCGCCTCTATCAATACAGGTACTTGCACCTACATCCACATCATCACCGATGGTTACACCGCCCAGCTGATGCACCTTTTCCCAGCGCCCCTGGTGATTGGCAAAGCCAAAACCATCCGACCCGATGACAGCTCCGCTGTGAATGATACCTCTGAGACCGATGGTCACAGCGTGATATAGCGATACATTGGCCTTCAGTGTTGTGCCATCTCCAATTGAGCAATCAGCACCAATATAGCTTCCAGCTCCGATGCTCACATCGTTGCCAATATTGACTCCGGATTCAATGACCACATTTGCAGCTATCGAAACATTACTACCCAGATTGCAATCACTTGATATCACCGCTGATCGGTGTACGCCTATTTTTCTTGCTGCACCCTGGTCAAAAAGTCGTGAAATTTTTGCGTAGGCAAAATATGGATCTTCAACCACCAGCGCGTTGACCGAGCAGGATTCCGCCGAAACAGAATCCACGATAACCGCTGAAGCCGTGGTACTTTCCAGAAACTGGAGATATTTTGAGTTTGAAAGAAAGCTGAGCTCTCCCTCCGCTGCATCCTGAAGAGTTGCTAGTCGGTAGATTTTTTTCTCGTTGTCACCAACAACTTTGGCATCAATATGCTCAGCCAATTCCTTTAGTGTGTATACCCTGACACTCACAACCCTACTCCTTACGCAGCACCGTTCACAAACTCAGCAGATCGTCATACGTCCCACTATTTATTCAACATTTCTGTCAACTTAGCAGAGATATCCAACTCTGGATTGGAATAGATAAGTGCCTGACGCTGCAAGACAAGATCATATTTATTTTCGTCCAGTATTACCTTGATAGCTGCCTCAACCTTTGGATTCATCATACGCAACAATTCTTGCTGTTTTTGCTTCTGCTTATTTTGCAGTTTGCTAACCAGATATTTGTAATTTACGCCTTTTTCTTCAATGCTCTCGGTCAACTTCTTCCTTTCGGACTCAGACATAATCGCGCCATCTTTTGCCAGGCGAGCCTGCATCTTCTTGGCTTCGCTTTCAATTTTCTTCAGTTTATCCGCATCGGGGGCAATCTCTTTCTGAAGGTTCGTAATAAATTGCTTGGCCTCAGTTGATTCAAGAATCGCTTTTTGTACGTCCAGCACGGCCACTTTTAACTCGGCAAATGCGGTATTCGCGACAAGCAGACCGGGAATCATTATTAGGGCGCAGATTATTGATTTAGTAGATCTCACAAGTTGCCTCCATTTCAGGCGAAAAGATATTCAGGATAAAGATACCTGTAGTCAGGCATCCATAATAATAGTTCGGTGTAACTTTAACAGTTTTATGCAACAGAGTTAAAACCCGGTGCCAAGGGTAAACTGAAACCTCTCGGGAAAGTCACCGGGTGACGGGTTCAGTGCCTTACCGAGGCTAAATGTCAGAGGTGCCATAGCAGTAACCCATATCACGCTGACACCAACACTAAACCTTAATCCACGGACCGACACGTCATAACCACGAGCTGAATCAAACACATTGCCGCCATCCAGGTAGACCAATGAACGAAAAGAGCTATGATCTTCTATAAAAGGCAGCTCAAATATCAGTTCGGTAGAACCTTCAACAAGTATATTCCCCCCAAAAGCATCGGATGTCTTGAATGGGTCCAGTTCCGCGGGGGTGCTTTTCGGGCCGAGGGTATTGTCGCGATACCCGCGCACTGATCCAAAGCCCCCAGCATAAAAATTCTCATAAAAAGGATACTCTTCTCCTCCCAACCCTTCACCATAGGCTAATCGGGTCCGTAGCCGCATCAGGTATCCATCGGTCAGTCGGAAATATTTTTCACCTATATACGAAGCAACAATAAAATTGACATCTGTCCCGGGCAGAGTGACTTGAACCGAAAGCCGGTTTTTTGCGCCTCGATTGGCGAGAACTCCACCATTTAGTGTTGATCGCGTCCACGAAAACGAGGTTGAGTTGGTGTGAAATTGATTGCCGTTCTCGTTAAGAAAACTGGATATTTCCTGGGCCGGGTACAGGCCTGTATGAATTGTCTGGTTTTCCGCCCGAATTTCAAAACCGAGCCGGGTGATATCGTCAATTGGATAGCCAAACCGTAAGCTGGCACCGAATATATCGGTTATATAATCCGAAACATTACCCGCCAGAAAGTCGGTCTGTTTAAAAAACAGGCTAAAACCACGGCTAACTCCATTGACGGTAAAATAGGGATCAAAGAAACTAAAGCTATAGCTATCCTGAAAGTCACTTCTACTGACATTAAAGCTTACGGTATTCCCGGTACCAATAAAATTGCTCTGCGACAGGTTGGCCCCAAAAATAACCCCTGTACCGCCACCGAAGCCGATGCTTGCACCGATACTGCCGGAAGGTTGTTCCTCTACCGTATAATTCACATCAATCTGGTCGCTGGTGCCCGGAACTGGTACTGTTTCGATCCGTATGTCCTTAAAAAAACCAAGCCGTTCCAGCCTTATTTTTGAATGTTCAATCCTAAAGGTCGATGCCAGTGCACCTTCCATTTGAACCATCTCACGCCGTAATACCTGATCTTGTGTACCGACATTTCCATAGAAGTTAATACGATTTACGTAGGTACGCTTGCCCGGGTCAATCATGTAAACGATCGAAACGAGGTTGTTTTCATCATCTATCTCGGGAATACCGTTCACGTTTGCAAACGCGTAGCCATCGTTACCCAACCTGATCGACATCCCTTCGGTTGAGGCATTCATCATCTTTCGTGAAAAGACAGAATAGGGCTTGGTCACTACAAACGGTGCAAGCTCGTCTGCGGGCACCACCAGATCACCAGAGATCCGGTAATCGCTCACGGTGTACTGCGCACCCTCCTTGATACTGATAGTAATAAATACGTTTTTTCGATCAGGTGTTAATGCAACCTGTACCGACAGCATCTCAAACTTAATGTAGCCATTATCAAGATAAAACGTCTTCAAACGTTCAAGATCACCCGATAGTTTTTCACGAGAGTACTGATCATCCGACAGAAACGTGATGGTGCCTGTTGCTTCAAGCTCAAATTGTCGAAGCAAAATATCTTCGGGGTAAACTGAATTACCGATAATATTAATCTTTTTTATCTTGGCAACTTCGCCCTCGACCACATTAATGGTGATCTCAACTCTGTTTCTTGATAGCTGCTCTGCCTTCGCCTCTACCTCGACACCATAACGTCCCTGCGAAATATATTGCCGGGTAAGCTCCAGTTGTATTTTCTCAAGCACCGCTCGCTTAAAGATCAAACCTTCCGCCAGCCCCGATTGTTTGAGGCCGTCCTGGAGCTGTTCGGTCTGAATCGCTTCGTTGCCTTCAAAAGTAAGCTGTGCAATGGTTGGCCGCTCATCGACTCGTACAACCAGGACATCACCATCTCGACCAATCTGTATTTGATCAAAATAGCCTGTTTTAAATAGTGATCTATTCGCTTCTGCTAACAGCACTGAATCAACATCGTCACCCACTTCTATCGGTAACGCACTGAACACAGTACCGGCGGATACGCGCTGAAGACCTTCAACGCGAATATCGCTGACGACAAATGCAGCAGCAAACTTTGGAAATATCAATGCACAGAACAGGAGACTGACAACAGAGATGAACCGGGGAAACTTCATTAACATCTAAACTTATTCAAAAAATTATAATTTTCTATTTTTACCAAACAGGTCCCGTTCATCACGGAACAGAGCTTAAAAACAGGTTCTTTAGCGGTCTACATAGAAGGACGATACCGGTAGACCTGTCGTACCATTGTAACTGGAATCAAAAATCTAAAGCCGCAGTAAATCGTTATAAATTGCCACGAACATTAACGTACCCACCAACAAAATACCGACTCGATAGGCGATCATCTGAGCTTTTTCCGGAACCGGCTTGCCGGTTATCCATTCGATCGTATAAAAGAACAAATGACCACCATCCAGCACCGGTATCGGAAGCAAGTTCAAAATACCAAGACTGATACTGAAATAGGCGATAAAACCCAAAAAAGCCTCGAAACCTGACTCCAGATTGTCTTCGGCCATCCTGGCAATACTGATGGGCCCACCAAGGTTTTTAACCGAAACCAGGCCGGTCAGCATCTTACCAAAAGAATCGAAGGTTAACCGAGTCATTTGCCAGGTTTTGGCCAATGCCGGAATCCAGGCGGAAACAACTGAATACTGAATATCTCGCTTCAGCGAATCAGGCCAATGTACTGCTTGTACCCCTACTCCCAGGTAACCGATAGTACTGCCATCTTCCAGCCGTTTGTTTGCGGGTATCACCTCAATTTTTCTAATCAGACCCGCTCGCTCTACTTCAAAGACAAGGGTCTGCTCTCCGCTAACACGTACTATATCCACCATTGCACGCCAGTCGGATACGGGGTTGTTCGCAATCGACAAGATATGATCACCTGAAATCAGGCCAGCTTTGGCGGCACGCCCATCTGGAGAAACCTCACCAATAATGGCCGGGATTTCCGGGTAGTAAGGCTGGATACCGAGTGTTTTCAACGGCGCCGGCTTATCCTGGTCAGACATCCATTGGCTAATTGGAATGGTAACCTGCTGTACCTGCTCAGAATCCAGCTCCCTGAGTTCCAGACTCAAACTACCGGTTTCTCCCATACGCGAAAGCAGCTGAATATAGATATCCTGCCAACTTTCGGTCGCAGTGCCATCGACTGAAACCAGTTCCTGGTTTGATCTAACACCGGCCTGATAGGCAGGAAAGTCCGGGTTTACGGTTCCGGTAACCGGAATAACCGTCGATACGCCCAATACAAATAGAAACCAGTAGAGCAAGATCGCTAATACAAAATTAGCGATTGGCCCCGCTGCAATAATGATCATTCGCTGCCAGACTGGCTTACAGTTGAAGGTGTACGGCAAGAGTTCGTCCGGCACCTCTTCAGCACGCTCGTCTAACATGCTGACGTAACCTCCAAGAGGTATCGCAGCGACACTGAATTCAGTACCCTTTTTATCTACGATTGAATAAAGTGGTTTTCCAAAGCCAACAGAAAAACGCTTCACCATTACTCCGTATCGACGAGCAAAATAAAAGTGGCCGAACTCATGGATCGTCACAATTATGCTCAGGGTCAAAACAAGACTGAATACGGTAAACAGGATACTCATTTTTTATACGGCGGATCCGGGCTTGCAGTTAGATTCAACGTTCTGAGACAGCGTTGCCTCCAGAAGGTTCGTATATATAGTTTGTGGCTGAGGGATCATCTCGTACATTACAGGCGTCCTGATCGATCAACGACCCATTTTTCGGTTTCTATTCGCGCCAGTTGATCCTGCTCTAGCACTGCAGAGATAGTATCCAGCGGTCGATTCACAGCTCGACCAAGCATCTCCTCTAGAACAATTGGGATATCGGTAAAACGTATTTTTCGTTGTAAAAACGCTTCGACTGCCACTTCATTCACCGCGTTTAGCACAACCGTTGCAAGGTTTCCGGCCTTCATCGCTTCCATAGAAAGGCGCAAACAGGGGAAGCGGTCAAGGTCTGGCTGATAGAAATCGAGTTGCGCAATATCCACCAGATTCAGTGGTGCAACACCGGAGGATATACGCTCTGGCCAGGACATTGCCGCTGCGATTGGCACCCGCATATCAGGGTTGCCAAGATGCGCCAGTACCGAGCCATCAATATAACTCACCAACGCATGGACAATGCTTTGGGGATGTAATACCGCTTCAACCTGATCAGGACTGGCGGAAAAAAGCCAACAGGCTTCTATCAGTTCAAGACCTTTATTTAGCATTGAGGCGGAATCAACAGAGATTTTTCGCCCCATTGACCAGTTTGGATGGGCGCATGCCATATCCGGGGTAACATCCTTCAACTGATTGATCGGGGTGTCTCGAAACGGCCCGCCGGAGGCTGTTAGGGTAATCTTATTAATACCGAGATCCAGCAGGGAGTCACTGCGGCTACCGTGAATACATTGAAAAACGGCATTGTGTTCGCTGTCGATAGGCAGCAATTCGGCACCATTATCCCGAACCGCATCCATAAACAGCTGCCCAGTCATCACCAATGCTTCCTTGTTGGCAAGCAGTATCTTCTTACCGGCTTTAGCGCCTGCAAGGGTCGGTAATAAACCCGCTGCGCCCACGATAGCAGCCATCACGACATCTACATCAACATGGGACGCAACCCGGGATAATCCTTCAACACCCGCCAGTATTTCGGTCTCTAAACCCAGCTGCCGAGTATTACTACGCAGCTGCTCGGCGCTCTCTTCTGATGCCATGACTGCGTAACGGGGGTTGTAGGCTTGAATCTGTTGAAGTAGTAACTCCACCTGACTATTTGCGGTGAGAGCAAATACAGAATAACGATCAGGGTGCTGGCCAATTACATCAAGGGTGCTTTTGCCTATCGAACCAGTGGATCCGAGGATGGTGACAGCTTGCACCGCCATGATCACAAACCCCAGTTGCTGAAGGAGATCACAAATCCGATCAATGGAATCGCCGCACAGATACTATCAAGTCGATCCATAAGGCCACCGTGGCCAGGCAGCAGCTTGCCGCAATCCTTAAGCCCACGGTCACGTTTTAACATGCTGACGGTCAGATCACCCACCACCGAAAAAATCACCACGGCAATGGTCAAAGCCACCAGGATCGCAACATGTAGCATTGGCACCTTGAAATAGAAGCCGGCAAAAATGGCAAGGCATACACTGGCGGCTGCCCCGCCGAATAAACCTTCCCAGGTCTTGCCCGGACTAATTTGGGGAGCCAGCTTGTTGCGGCCAATGGTACGGCCGGTGGCATACGCACCGATATCCGCAAAGGCGATCAGTGCGATTGCAAAAAATACCAAACCAATATCACGCTGCTTTAGATCCACCAGACCTAACCAGGTCGCGCTCAATACAATCACACCAATGGTCAGACGAAGAATGGTACCGGACCATAGCTTCTTGCCAGCGGGAAACCGCAAGACCAGAAAACAGGCAAACAACCACCAGGCAACGGCAAGACCCAAAATAATCTGTAAATTAACTCGAGAGTCGGAAAGGAATAGATGAATAGAGAGCAGGAACAGCGCAAAGAAAATGCCGTAGGCTGCTCGCTCTAGAGGTTTGTTCAGGCCCGCCAGATTACCCCACTCTGTCGCTGCAAGAGCCATCACAGCACCGCTGGCGATGGAAAACCAGAAAACATCAAGGAAAACAATAGCCGCCGTAACCACGGCAGCCATAATGAGTCCTGTAATAATACGCTGTTTCAGCAAACCGGTTTACTCGTTTGATTCCGAAGGTGCGGCATCACGTTTACCGAAGCGCCGATGTCGTGTTCCAAAATCAAACAGCGCGGCTTTGAATGCCTGCTCATCAAAATCAGGCCAATACAGATCGGTAAAATAAAGCTCAGTGTAGGCGAACTGCCACAACATAAAGTTACTGATGCGGCGATCACCGGCCGTGCGGATCAAAAGGTCGGGGGCAGGAAGATCCGACAGGCAAACATATTGGTCTAGCAGTTCAGCAGTAATTTGCTGTTCTGAGATCCTATTTTCAGCCAGCTCTACCGCGATCTTTTTGGTCGCATTGGCGATATCCCAACGACCACCGTAATCTACCGCTACAACAACCGTCATCAATGTATTGTCAGCGGTCAACTGCTCGGCATATTCGATTCTTGATATAACCTTTTTCGAGAATTTTTCCCGACTACCAATTATCTTCAGGCGCACGTTATTTTCATGCAACCTGGGCGTTTCAACTTTCAACACCCAGGAAAGCAGCGCCATAAGTGTTTTAACTTCATATGCGGGGCGTTGCCAATTTTCAGTACTAAATGCAAACAGCGTGAGTACTTCCACGCCATAGGTCGGGCAGCAGTCAACCAGATCCCGAACCGCATCAACACCGGCGCGATGGCCGGCTTTGACACTCTTGCCCTGCGCACTCGCCCAGCGACTATTACCATCCATCACAATCGCGACATGGCGAGGCAACGTGTGTTCTATTTTAAACTCATCAACGCTTGGCAAACTGCTCATAATGCGATCCAGAACAGGGTCAGATGACCATTAAATCCGCTTCTTTTTTCTCAAGCGCCAAATCAATCTCGGAAACAAAGCGATCGGTTAGTTTTTGTATGGCTTCCTCACCAGCGCGCTCCTCATCCTCACTGATATCCTTATCTTTCAAAAGATCCTTGATATCAGTGTTCGCATCGCGGCGGATATTGCGCACTGAGATACGACCATTTTCGGCTTCTTTTTTGGCCTGGCGAAGATAGTTCTTTCTGGTCTCTTCCGTTAACGGTGGCATTGGCACACGAATCAGGTCTCCGGTGGTCACAGGGTTAAGCCCCAGGTCAGAGGAGATAATGGCTTTCTCGATCTCAGGAACCATCGGTTTTTCCCAGGGTGAAACGGCCAGGGTACGGCCATTTTCCACCGAAATATTGGCTACCTGTGCCAGAGGCGTGTTGGAACCATAATAGCTAACCATCACGGAATCCAGAATACTGGGGTGTGCACGACCGGTGCGTATTTTGTTGAACGCAACGCCCAAAGCCCCAAGGCTTTTCTGCATTCGCTCCTCTGCGTCTTTTTTAATTTCGTTGATCATTCCCTTTCTCCATATCCAACTTCATATACCGTCGGGCAGTTGTTAGCTTATCAACGTGCCTTCATCCGAGCCGAGAATAATATTCAGCAACGCACCAGGCTTATCCATTTTAAATACGCGTAGCGGCAGTTCATTTTCCTGACAAAGACAGATGGCGGTAAGATCCATAACAGCAAGCTTTTTTTCCAGCACCTGATCATACGTCAACGTGGAAAACAGCGTCGCATCATCGTTAGTCATCGGGTCTTTATCGTAAACACCATCTACCTTAGTGGCCTTTAAAACGATGTCAGCACCGATTTCAATTCCACGCAGACAGGCTGCAGTATCGGTGGTAAAGAATGGATTACCCGTGCCCGCAGAAAAAATTACCACGTCACCACTGTTCAGATACCGGATCGCATTGCGGCGATCGTAGGTATCGACCACCCCACTCATAGGAATAGAAGACATCACGCGACTGGGAATCTCGGAACGCTCCAGCGCATCACGAAAGGCAAGACCGTTCATAACGGTTGCCAGCATCCCCATGTGATCGCCGGTCACCCGATCAAGACCGGCCTTTTGCAAAGCCGCACCCCGAAACAGATTACCACCACCAACCACCACACCAACCTGAACCCCGATACCGACTAGCTGGCCAATCTCCAGAGCCATCTGATCCAGCACCTTTGGATCAATACCAAATTTCTCACCGCCGGTAAGCGCCTCACCACTAAGCTTCAGCAATACTCGCTTATAACGACGTTCAGATTTGGACATAACAGAACCCTGGCGTATTTAGTGATTAATTACTCTGTATCGACTAGCTGGATGAACCTATCTGAGCGGCTACTTCGGCAGCGAAATCAACTTCTTCCTTCTCGATACCTTCACCTACTTCATATCGAACAAATGCAACCACAGAAGCGCCGGCATTCTTCAATAATTTACCCACTTTAACATCAGGATCTTTAACGAATGGCTGCTCGGTCAGGCTGATCTCGGCGAGATATTTACGAATCCGCCCTTCAACCATTTTTTCAACGATCTCTGGTGGCTTGCCACTTTCAGCAGCCTGTGCGGAATAGATATCACGTTCCTTCGAGATGAGAGTCTCATCAACCTGATCAGGGCTCACAACCGCAGGATTAATCGCAGCGACATGCATCGCTATATCCTTGGCCAGCTGAACGTCACCGCCTTTCAGCTCAACCAATACAGCGATACGCGAGTTGCCATGCACATAACCACCTACAACGCCATCCGCAGCACTGAAGCATTCCGCGCGACGAACGCCAACGTTTTCGCCAATTTTTTGAACTAGTGCTTCACGTGTAGTCTCAAGCCCCGCCGCCAATAATTTTTCAACGTCGGACTCTTTGGAATCAAACACCTGATCCGCAACCGTGTTCACAAAACTCAGGAAGTTATCATCACGAGCCGCAAAATCGGTTTCGCTGTTCACTTCAACCATAATGCCGAAGCTATTGTCGTCAGACATCCGGATGGCAACGACACCTTCAGCGGCTACACGGCCTGCTTTCTTGGCTGCTTTCATACCACTGGACTTACGCAAATCTTCAATCGCCTGCTCAATGTCACCATCTGCGGCAACCAGCGCTTTCTTACAATCCATCATTCCAAGACCAGTACGGTCACGAAGCTCTTTTACATTTGCTGCTGAAATTTTCGCCATTTTTGTTCTCCTAACTGTTTTTACTACTGCAGGTCGATTTAGCGACTGCCCGCAATAACTTCGGCCAATGTGGCGTTAAGCGACATCCAGATTACTACCCGCAACATGAACGGAGCACACACCCAAACCAGAGGCCTGATTTAAAATTTTGACTGCCCAAAACGCAATAAGGGCCACGGATGTATAAACACCGGTGACCCCAGATACGATTATTGTGCAGCTTCGTCTTTCGCTTCTGCAGTCTCTGCTTCTGCTTCGGCAGCCACTTCTACAAACTCACTTTGCATAGCCGCTTCTGAATCTGCCTGGCCTTCAATGACGGTATCCGCAACTGCAGTGACGTAGAGTCGAATAGCTCGAATCGCGTCATCATTTGCAGGAATAACGTAATCAATGCCATCTGGATTGCTGTTGCTATCCACAATACCAATTACCGGAATGCCCAGCTTGTTGGCTTCGGAGATCGCAATCCTCTCGTGATCAACATCAACCACGAAAAGTGCATCGGGCAGTCCGCCCATATCCTTAATACCACCAATACTCTTCTCAAGCTTTTCCATCTGACGAGTACGCATCAGCGCTTCTTTCTTGGTCAGCTGCTCGAAAGTACCATCTTCGCTCTGAACCTGAAGCTCGTTGTAGCGACGAATAGAAGCACGGATCGTTTTGTAGTTGGTCAGCATGCCGCCCAACCAGCGGTGATGAACATAAGGCATACCGCAGCGCAGCGCCTGTTCTTTAACAGTCTTGCTCGCCGCACGCTTGGTGCCAACAATCAAAATCTTGTTTTTGTTCTGGGACATCTTCTTGATTTCATTCAATACCGCATTAAAAGCAGGTACGGTTTGATCAAGGTTAATGATGTGAATCTTGTTACGTGCACCGAAAATGTATTGCTTCATTTTCGGGTTCCAGTAACGGGTCTGGTGCCCAAAGTGAACGCCCGCCTGG
>JAHRWD010000002.1 GCA_019090315.1 Pseudomonadales bacterium | reverse complement strand
TACACTTCTAGCTTCGTCGGCAGCGTCAGATGTGTATAAGAGACAGGCGGCACCACTGCGGATGGCAACTGGGGCGCTGCAGAACTGGTCGAGACCGATAATGCAGGCGATGCATGGGATCCACAAATTGCCTTCGATGCCAACGGAAATGCTCTTGCGGTGTGGGTTCAGGACGACGGTACTCGCTGGAACATCATGGCCAACCGCTTTGATGGCAGCAGCTGGGGGACAGCCGAGCTGATTGAGACTGACAATGCAGGCAATGTATCAGGCCCGCAAATTGCCTTTGATGCCAGCGGTAATGCCCATGCGGTGTGGGCTCAACATGATGGTACCCGCAATAACATCTGGGCCAACCGTTTTGATGGCAGCAGCTGGGGCACCGCCGAGCTGATTGAAACCGACAATGCAAGCAATTCATCAGTCCCGCAAATTGCCGTGGATGCCAGCGGTGATGCCCTTGCGGTGTGGGTTCAATTCGAGGATGGTCGCCGGAACATCTGGGCCAACCATTTTGATGGCATCAGCTGGGATACCGCAGAGCTGATTGAAACCGACGATGTATACAACGCATACGTGCCACAAATTGCCTTTGATGCCAGTGGCCATGCCCTTGCAGTGTGGCAGCAAAGCGACGGTGGTATTATCTCTGGCATCTGGTCCAACCGCTTTGATGGCAGTAGTTGGGGCATTGCAGAGCCGGTTGAGAACAATAATGTAGTAGATATATTCACGCCACGAATTGCCGTGGATGCCAGCGGCAACGCCCTTGTGGTGTGGCAGCAATTCGATGGTACCCGCAGGGACCTTTGGTCCAACCATTTTGATGGCAACAGCTGGGGTACCCCTGAGCTGATTGAGACCGACAATACGGGCGATGCATGGAATCCACGCGTTGCATATGACTCCAGTGGCAACGCCCTTGCGGTGTGGTTTCAACCCGATGGTACCTACGAAAACATCTGGGCCAATCGCTTTGATGGCAGTAGTTGGGGCACCGCAGAGCTGATCGAGACCAGCAATGCAGGCGATGCATACGACCCACAAATTGCCATTGATGCCAGTGGTAAAGCCATTGCGGTGTGGTATCAGTCCGTTGGTACTAGCGTTAACATCTATTCCAATCGCTTTGAGTAAGGCTTTCCGATAGTGGCTGGATGAGGCCCAACGAGGTAGGTGATGATCTACTGCGTTGGGCTTTTGTCGTATGGGGTTTGTGTGACTGATTTAATCTGTTCGTTGATGCGAGCCTGATCTGGGCGGATTCAATGAAAATCCCTCGATCGCGCATCAAGTCCACCCAACCAATCACTACAATCCTCCAGCTTTCCAGCAATCAAATGTAGCACCTGATCCTCCTGCTGGATGGTTCCGGTAACCAATAATAACTGAGCGCTGAGCAGTGCTTTGCGTTGTTCCAAACCAACGCTGGGCCAGACAATGATATTGGTTTGGCCGCTTTCATCCTCCAGGGTGACGAAGGTTACGCCAGAGGCGGTTTGGGGCCGTTGGCGGCAGATCACTAAGCCCGCAACCCGGGCCAGGCAGCCATTTCGTAAAGACCAAAGATCTTTAGATTGATGTACTCGTTTTTTGTTAAAACGTGATCGCAACAACGCTAGCGGGTGGCTGCGTAATGATGCACCGGTGGCGGCGTAATCGGCTATTACCGATTGCCCTTCGGTAGGAATAGGCAACAGCGGTTTACCTTCGTGGAACTCCAACCGTTCAAACAGCGGTGGTGGTTGTTCCACTCCAGCGACTTCCCAATAGGCATTGTGTCGATTTCCCCCGAGGCCATTTAACGCATCTGCGGCGGCCAGGCTTTCGAGGCTGCTACGGTCAATCTGGCTGCGTATTACCAGGTCGGTAATATCTGTGAAAGGTTGTTGGTCACGGCTGCTAATTAGTAGCTCTGCTGCCGCTGCTGAAAAGCCTTTCACCATTCGCAGACCGAGCCGCAGTACTGGTGGGTTACTGCGAGTATCTTCCAGCGAACAGTCGTACTGGCTAAAACGCACATCGACTGGCCGTACTTTTACGCCCTGGGTTTGTGCATCCTGAATCAATTGTGAAGGTCGGTAAAAACCCATTGGCTGGCTGTTGAGCAATGCGCAGGTGAACAGGGCAGGGTGGTAGCATCTGAGCCAGGAAGATACATAGGCGAGTAACGCAAAGCTGGCGGAGTGGGATTCGGGAAATCCATAATCACCGAAGCCTTTTATCTGATTAAAAATACGCTCGGCAAACCTGTCTTCGTAACCTCGTTCTTTCATACCTTGTTTGAGTTTTATCTCGAAGGGTTCAAGCCCGCCTTTACGTTTCCATGCGGCCATTGCGCGGCGCAGTTGATCCGCTTCGCCGGGGGTGAAACCAGCGGCAACAATGGCCAGTTGCATCACCTGTTCCTGAAAAATCGGGATGCCCAGGGTACGTTCCAATACCGTTTTAACTTCGGGGCTGGGGTAGTCCACCGGTTCACGCCCGGCGCGCCTGGCCAGGTAGGGGTGCACCATGTCGCCTTGAATTGGGCCGGGCCGTACGATGGCAATTTGTACCACCAGGTCGTAGTAGTTGGCGGGTTTTAGGCGCGGCAACATCGACATTTGAGCACGGGATTCAATCTGGAAAATACCAATGCTCTCGCCCCGTTGTAGCATTGCGTACACCGCCGGGTCTTCCGCGGGTACATCCTGCAGTGCCATGGATTGTTGGGTGATTTTACTCAGGTAGCTGAGTGCTTTACGGATGGCGCTGAGCATACCCAGTGCGAGTACATCGACCTTCATTAGCCCCAGCGCTTCGAGATCATTTTTATCCCATTGGATTACCGTGCGGTCTACCATGTTGGCATTTTCGATGGGGACCAGATTGGACAATTTCCCTTCGGAAATTACAAACCCACCGACGTGTTGAGACAGGTGTCGGGGGAAACCCACCAGCGTCGAAATTAACCAGCCGAGCTGTTTGACCACCGGGCTGTTTGGGTCGAGCCCGCATTCACGCAGTCGCTCGGGTAGCAGTTCATAGTTGTCCCAACGATCTACGCCCCGGGCTAATCGATCGATCTGATCCGCGTTGAGCGACAGTGCTTTGCCGACATCACGCACTGCGCTGCGGGTACGATAGGTGGTGATGCTGGCGGCTAGCGCAGCGCGGTCACGGCCATATTTTTGGTAGATATACTGGATCACCTCTTCGCGCCGTTCGTGTTCAAAATCGACATCGATATCCGGCGGTTCGTTGCGCTCTTTGGAGATAAATCGCTCGAACAACAGGTTCATTCGGGCTGGATCAACCTCGGTAATAAACAGGCAATAACAGACTGCGGAATTGGCTGCCGATCCGCGCCCCTGGCATAAAATTCCCTGGCTGCGGGCAAATCGAACAATATCGTGCACGGTTAAAAAATAGGGTTCGTAGGCCATCTCTTCAATTAACTTCAGTTCGTGTTCAACCTGAGCTAATACTTTTTTTGGTACGGCCTTTTGTTGATTAATTGCGGGCCAGCGTAGCGCCATGCCTTGCTCGGTGAGTTGCCGTAACCAGCTGGCTCCCGTGTGGCCTTTGGGAACCAGTTCGCTGGGGTATTGGTAGCGTAATTCATCCAGTAAAAACTGGCAGCGGTTGCTGATGTTTATCGATTCTGCCAATAGCTCTGGAGGGTAGAGGCTTTGCAGATCTGTGATTGGCCGTAGATGATGTTCCGCATTTTTGAACAGTTCGTAACCCAGCTCAGAAACGGGTTTACGATGACGGATAGCGGTGAGTACATCTTGCAGTGGTTGACGTTTACGGCGATGCATCTGTACATCGTTACAGGCGACTAGAGGTACCTGTAGCTGTTGAGATAGTTGCTGTAGTGCGGACAAAAAAGTCGCGTCATCATGGCTTCGAAACAAGCCAATACCTATCCAACAATTGTTGGGGAAGAGCTGGTTTATCCAGTTGATCTGTTCTGTATTTGTTTGGTTTATTATTCCACTTCTGGAGGGTAACCAGATGGCTAAACAATCTTCAGGGAAATGGTTTTCAAGCTGCTCTCTGTTGAGTCGGTAACTGCCTTTTTCTGCGCCTCGCCGGGCCAGGGTGATTAGCTCGGATAAGCGCCCGTAGCTTTCTCGATCGGTAGCTAACAATAGAAACCGCAGGCCATCTTCAAGTGCTAGTTCGGTGCCAATAATGAGTTTGAGGTTGAGTTTTTTAGCTTCAACATGGGCTCTGACTATGCCCGCAAATGTGCATTCATCGGTGATCGCCAATGCTTGATAACCCAATGCGCTGGCTTGTGTAACCAGCTCTTCTGGGTGGGATGCGCCTCGCAGAAAACTGAAATTGCTGAGACAGTGTAGCTCGGCAAAACTGTTTTCTGATTCCAGTTCTGGCCCTGCCCCAGACCCTGAAGCGGAGGTTGATTCACTCATAAAATCTAACCAAACAAACCGTGCAGGTACCAACGGTCGGGCTGCTGCAGCTCCCGAAATACCCAGTAGCGACTACCGTTTTGGTCCGTAGCTACATGGTAGTCACGGTGTATCGGGTGCTGATCCCACCAGCCTGATTCAATGCGTTCACTCTGGGAATGTATCTGATAATCCGCAGCTCTGAGTGGTTTAGGTTGGGGCAATAACCAGTTTGGTCTTGGTTGGGTTGGGTTGGTTTTAGATGAAGGCTTTAAGGAGGCCTGAGCTGAGGTTTTGCTCTTCGATTCAGTATCACCATACAACGCGTAATCCTGGCTGCATTCAGGCCGGTAATCGTCGGTTAACTGAAGAGTTTGAATGCTGTCTGGGCCAAGCCGTGCTTGCAGTTGATCCAATAAGTTTTGCCAGCTTTCTTCATGCTGATGGCTGCTATGACTACGGTGCGGCTGGAACATGTTTCGCTCTTCAGCTTGATAAGGCTGGATTGAATCGGTGCAAAGCTGTACTGCAATGACCGATGCGGGCAGACAGTAATGGTTGAGCCGTTCACGCACCAATAAACAAAGGTGCTCCAGGTTTTGGCTGGGTTTTCGTAAACCGATGATCAATTCTGAGCGAGCGTTATTGGCATGAAAGAAACTCAATTCAAAGCGGTCAGTTGCAGCATTACGGTGTTGTAAAAACTCGACCAAGGTTTGCAGTAGGTGTTGAATAGCGGGCCAAAACTGCGACCAACTTTCTATTGCAATGGGTAGATCCTGCTCGGCATTAAATAACAGGGGCTGTTCAAATGTGGTTAATAACTGGGTTTGGGAAGCGCTGATTTGATCCAATATTTTGAGTAGATCAAGCCCATAACGGCGGCCTAAATCTGCTCGGGGTAAACGCCATAGATCTCGTAAACTAGTTAGGCCTGTTTTGTTCAGCCGTTGTAAAACGCGGGGCGCCAGGTCAAGGCTGGCTAATGGTAGTTGGCCCAGAATACTACGTAACCCATCGACCTGATCAATCTGAATATTGTTGCCGGAGCGCGCTAATATCCAGCTGGCGCGGGGGCTGGGTGTCACGCTTAAACGAGGGCGATACCCCTGTTGCTGACAACCTTCGCGGATGCGTTGGCTAAGCCGCGGCAACCCATCAAATAGCATCAAGCTGCTCTTCACCTCAAGCAATAAAGATTGGGAAAACTCCTGGCTGAGTTTTGGGGTGAACTGGTAACTCCATTGGGCCAGCTGGCTCAGTACTCGCTGTTCCGCGCTTATTTGGCGTGGGCAAAGCATGAGTTCCGGGCATAGCGCCAATGCCGCGGCGGTACTAAGCCCTGCCATTACCCCTGCTGCGCGAGCATGGCGGGAGGCGATCAATATATGCGGACGACCTTTTATCTCTTCGGTGACCGCGAGAGGCAATGAATCGCTGATCACCGATTGAGCTTCGACGCTTTGGCTTACCACCTCCAACGGCAGATAAGGGAAATAGATGCATAGCCATAATTGCTGGGCGCTTGTTTGGGTTGGTGCTTGAGTTGGTGTTTGGGCAGATGCTCGGGTGGATAGCTCGGTGGATGGTCGAGCGGCAGACGAAGGTTCAGCAGGCGCAGAATCAGCAGAGGGAGGTGGTGCTAGTGTGAGCGCCAGTTGCGCCTGTTGGGGAGTCGCCATCGGAATAGCGCTTCACAAAACCAGCCGCAAAGAGCGACGAGAAAGAGAACCACGGGCCTTCAGTATTTCGATGTTAAGGGCTTTGTCGTTGGTATTGTTTTCCGCAGTCAGCTGGATGCGCAATGGTGTGGGCGTGTTGGCCAAAGCTTGTTGCTGGAAAATGATCACAAGGTTTTTACTGTTGGTTGCGACCGACTGCAAGCGTCTGAGGTGCTTAACAGAGGGTTGTTGAGGCCAGGCCAACACAACGCCACAGGCGGGGTTAGCCAGTAATTTCTCCATACTCCAGAATAGATTTTGGTCGACCTGTTTTGTTTTAGCGCTGTTTATCCGATTAATAATCAACAGATAGCGCAGATCGAAACCATGGCTAACCAGCGCCGGAGCGTAGGGCGTGTAAGGCGCAGAAAGCCATGCGCACCAGCGTGCTTGAAGGTTTAAATGCAATAACAGCGGCATCAATAAGCGCAGCTCACCCACGCCCCAGTGGGGCACAATCCACTCCATCAAACCACTGGCAGGCCATCCACCATCCGGCAGCGATGCATCCAGCTCAGCAAAACCAGTGCTGATGACCGGGGCATTATGGTGGCTTGAGCGAGCGCGCCCACGCCACAAATGCGGCTGGGTGTGGATCAGTTGCTCAAGTGAAGGTGTGTCTGGATCGGGCATTGACGAGGCTTATAAATACAGTGATAATATAAGCAGTATAGAGTGGTGTCTATGATCCGCAAGGGCTTTTTGATATTGGGTTAAATAGTCCGAAGCAGCGCGGGAAACAGAGCGGGGTAGTGCAGGGCGGGTATTTGGCGGGGTCACGTACAAATGGCACGTAAAATATTGTGCAGCCCAGTTATCCCAGCCTCATTAAATAAAAAAATAATTCAAAGAGGAAGCTATCAGGATGAAAATTTCAGTGAGTATTGACGTCTCAAACTTAAGACAAGCAGAGACGTTTTATGTTGAAGCGCTAGGCTGCAAAAAGGTTCGTGACCAGGGCAGCGATATGGTCGTTCTTTCTGTAGAGAATTCCGACATATACCTGCAAGAAAAAGAGTCCGGAACAGAGCCTCTTAAATCAAGCAGAGTTGTCCGTAGTTATGAACGTCACTGGACACCCATTCACCTGGATTTCCTCTGCGCAAATGTCGATGCAGTGGTATCCAAAATATTGGAACATGGTGGTGTGCATGAAGGAGGTGAGAGCGGTGACTGGGGCTCCATTGCTTATTGCGCAGACCCTTTTGGGAATGGTTTTTGTGTGATTAATGAATAAAAAGTTATGGGAACTAACACTCAATACTAAAACTCATTAGAAATTTCTGGAGATCAATCCTCACCATCCATCACTGAGACTGCACGGATTGCAGGGACGATTAAACGGACTCTCTTCAATCTCAATTAACATGAGCTACCGAATAGTAGTAGAGCTGATCATACGGGATAACGATATTATTATTGTTGATGTGGGGAGTCATGATTGAGTGTATTAAACACAGGGTAGCTTCTCCCTTAGCTCCTTTCAGGATGCTCGCCTAGTTGCTATACGGGCAAAAAACCTGCCCACAAGCATGTCAGGTTTTTTTACAGTTCGTCCTAAAAAAAATCTTATCCCTTTAACGAAAAACCATAACCTATTGTTTAAACTGCAATTAAAAAAACTGGCATATGTTTTGCTTTACCCTTGGTAGGTGACATTTAGTATGAACAGTTTTTGATGCTAACGTCCCATAAATCCCAAATTATTTGGGATGGGTTATTTCAGAAATGGATCATAAGGTGAATACATATGAATAAAATCAAACTATTAACCGCGTCACTAGTATTGTTTTTCGCGGCTGGATCAGCTCAAGCGCATTTGACTGCGTTTGGTTGGAAAGATAACGGTGATGGCAGTATTACCATGTGGGGCCAACACTGGCACGGCAACCAGGTCACGCCCTCCACCGCCAACGGCGGCGTGAGAATTGGCATTTTCGGCACTGATCATACACTTTGGCCTGTTTTCCAGTGGACTGGTGTTCAGAACGACATGGGTGGTGATACCGTTGGTATGGACTTGATGGTCACAAATGGCACTCTTGATGGCTACGCAGTAGACGTGGGCAACTTCGGTAACCACGCAAGCCAAAATGACTGGTTCTACACCGATCCACTAGTGTTGGGTAACGGTACATGGGGCCTGTTCACAGGCACTAACTGCTGTATCGATACTATGACGGCTCCTGGCGAGTTTACAATCACTGGAATTTCCAGTGTCCCAGGTGGCACCGGTCCAGGAACTGTTCCCGGACAAGTTCCAGAGCCTGGCACAATCGCGTTATTAGGCCTGGGCGTGCTTGCCCTGGTTGGACGTAAGAAAAAAGCCTAATATACCTCGGTATATTATAAAGCTTAAAAACCCCGCTTAATCGCGGGGTTTTTTTTTGGCTGGCCCTTTTGCTCAAATAGATATCAACGATACTGCTTCTATTTACCGAGTAATTCGGTGGTTTACGCAGCATCAACAACTTTCCGTTCGTAGCTATTGGAATATTAGCTTGAGGGCAAATGTAGTCAAAATCAGTACTACCATTTTTTTCCTGGTGACCAAAACAACATGGGGGTTTGATCTAATGCACTTTGCTCATAGCTCGTAATGGCTGGGTAACAGAGGTTAGCTCAACCCCTTTTCCACCACGATAAACCACTACGCTGTATTCTTTACCCGGTTTTACCTCTTCCATCCATTTCGATATCTCTGTGACATTGGCGTATTCCTTGTCATCCCATTTGAGGATGATATCCCCTTTTTGCACGCCTAACCGCTCGCCCTGGGAGCCGGGGTCGATATAGTGAACCATCGGTAGTCCAACGTATTGACCATCAATTTTTGGGGCGAAATGGCGGTAGCTAAAGCCAAATCGGTATTCGCCTTTTTTGGGGTAGGGTGGTGCCTGCACCATCTTTCTGATCAGTTTGCCATCACGCAGCACCAGTATCTGAATGTCCAGCCCGGGCCGTACGTACTTTAGGCGTGAGCTTAATTTAGGAGCGTAGATAAATTTCCTGCCTTCCCATTCGAGGATTCTGTCGCCTTTCTTTAAGCCGACTTTTTCGATAAAGCTACCTTCGTATACTTTTGTAATCAGCATGTTGCCATCGGTATGGTTCATGTTGATGCCGTACTTGTGGTAGTAGGGGATGCCCTGATGATCAAAGCGGGCATTCTTTTCCCACGGGCGATAGAAGTAGACATGTTGAAAGCCGAAGTTGTATTTCCAAATTCCGGATTCCTGTTGGTATTCGTAGTGGATGTACCAGATATTACCGAAGGTGTGGTTTGTGCCGCGGCCGAGGGCTTTAAGATCAAGCCGCCATTTGCCGTCATCGCCTTTTTCAAATAGAAATGGATCGCAATGGCGGTGTTTTAGTGAATGAAAAAGTACCGCCCGGTTGCCCGCATCATTGTAGGTGAGGTGCTCTACTTCACATCCTTTCAGGCGTTTGACCGAGCTATCCATCTGGGCCGGTGTGGATAACATTGTGCCCATAAATTCCTTTGAGTCTGGTGTAAATACGTCAAGATCGTTACGGCCATTACGACCCGCCAGCGCAGCAATATAGCGGCGTAGCGTTTCCTGCGGGTCGTCTGAGGCAAGTACATCCGGCTGTCCGGTTTGGAAGCTGGTGTCTTTTCCCGCATCTATACCTGCTTTTACACGGGCGCCACCACCTATGCTGCCGATGACCTTGGCTAGATCAAACTCTTCACCTTTTTTAGCATCCATTGCGCGGATACGGATAATCTCGGATGTGGCGAATATGCCATCTGCTACCCGACCCACGTTGAAGAATGGCACCATTTGTCGATGTTCGAGATAGGCTACGAATGAATCGGTATATACCGATTCGAGGCTGGCGGATACCTCTAGGCGAGCCAGGTCATTTTTGGCATCAATGACCAGTAGTAAACCGCGACTGGTTTTACTGCGCTCGCCAATATTGCGATCGTTAAATGTTTTGGCTGCGTACAGGTTTATATCTCGCTCACCGTTCAGGGTGATTACGCGGTAATCCAGATCGAATCGTTCCAGCAGCATGCGGTGGTAGCCATCGATATATTCAATATCCTCTTTTGAGAACAGATCTGCATTGTCCTCTACAATTTCATCAGAGATTGAAAAAGGCAGTCGTTCGATGATGGAGGGGTCAAAATAGAGTACCCCTGCGATCAGGCTGACCAGGGTGAGGGTTAATATAATTAAACGCATGTACTGTGCTCGGTAAGTAAATATAGTTAAAATATATTGGTTGAAAACTATACTATATTAAATAATAATGCAGATCTAGTTTGAATGATTAAATAAAGTTTGGAGTGAAATTACTTATGATTTGTTGTCCGTCATGCCTGCAATCGTTGCAAACCACTGAAGTTGCCTGCAGCGATTGTGATATCCGTATCAAGGGGGATTTCACCCTTCCGCGTTTGGCGCGCTTGCCAATAGAGACCCAAAAGCTGATTGAGCAATTTGTGCTTTGTGGCGGTAATTTAAAGATAATGGCTGAAGAATTACAGACCAGTTATCCCACCCTGCGTAAGAAAATCGATGAACTAATTGAGACAATGCGACAGCTTCAGAAGGATGATCAGTCGGCGGTAACTGTAATTTTAGACGATATTGAACAGGGCAAGATCAGTTCGCAAAAAGGCGTTCGTTTAATAAAGGAGATGAATGGTGAGTCATGAAGACCGTTTAGCCCGTATGGTTTCAGCCGGGGCAATTTCCCAGGCCCAGGCTGATGACCTACACAGATCAACCAAGGGTTTGGATAATAGTGAACCCCTGGTATTGCCAGAAGAACCCCGAGCCAAATTACCCGTCGGCTTCGCGCTTGTTGCCCTATTAGTACTGTTGTTGGTTGTGATGGTGGCGACTATCGGCGGAACTGATGACAGCGCTGCTATCGTGCAGGATGTATCTCAAACCATGAATCAAGCTGGAGAAGTTGGAAGTATGAATAAGTCACTGCAGTCATCACTATTTTTCGGTGCCATCATTCTGGTGCCACTGATTTTCGTCATCATGACCTTTATGCTGACCTATAACAGTTTGGTGAGCGATGAAGAGGAGGTGTTGTCTAGCTGGGCTCAGGTACAAAGTAATATTCAGCGCCGAAGCGATCTGATTCCTAATCTGGTCACCACCGTTAAGACCTCTATGGATCATGAAAAAGAGGTACTGACGGATGTTGCGAAAAGCCGCTCCGGTGGTTTGTCAGAAGTCATTGAAGCGATGGACGCGCTCGAGAGCAACAAGGCGATCTCGCAGGTGACCAAAGACAATCTCGCAGATGAGGCCTTTATGAAGGCGCTGGCTAGCGAGCAAGCACGTGTTGGGCAGAATATTAATAAGCTGATGGGGGTTGTCGAGAATTATCCAACGCTCAGATCATCCGATAACTTTATGAGCTTGCAATCACAGCTTGAAGGTACTGAAAACCGGATCAATCGATAACTTTATGAGCTTGCAATCACAGCTTGAAGGTACTGAAAACCGGATCAATGTCGCGAGGATTGTCTTTAATGATTCTGTGCGGGATTACAATAGTAGCATCCGCAAAATACCCGGTAGTTTGGTAGCTGGGCTTGGTAGCTTCCAGCGTAAAGCCTATTTTCAGGCGGATGGTGGTGCGGGAAATGTGAGCGTTGGTTTTTAGTAAAGGTTTCGAATCTGTTTGCGCTGCGGAGTGTTTTTTGGAGCGCTAAAGCTGTAAAAGAGCTGCAAAGTTCAGATACAACAACGGCGCTATCACCTCTGAATAAGGTGGTAGCGCCGTTTTTGTTTGATCTTGTTTGTATCGAGAGTCGCGGTTACTGATTGTCCTCATGACGTTTGATCGACTCAAGAATCTCTTGCTTGGCATCTTCACTGGTACCCCAGCCGTCGATCTTGACCCACTTGCCTTCCTCTAGATCTTTGTAGTGCTGGAAGAAATGTTCAATCTGCATGGTTAGCTGGATGGGCAGGTCCGTATGTTCCTGGACATGGTCGTAAATAGGGGTCAGGCTATTGATCGGCACAGCGAGCAACTTGGCATCCCCGCCGGCTTCGTCTGTCATGTTCAATACGCCAACTGGACGGCAGCGAATAACGGTGCCGCTGATCAAAGCGTGGGGCGTAACTACTAATACATCGGCTGGGTCACCATCATCGGACAGCGTATCGGGGATGTAGCCATAGTTGCAGGGGTAGAACATGGCCGCTGACAGGAACCGGTCGACAAACAATGCGGAGCTATTTTTGTCTACTTCATATTTAACCGGATCACTGTGGGATGGAATTTCAATGATGACATTGATCTCATCCGGTGCATTGTGGCCTGGCGGAACCTTGCTTAATGACATGGGGTATTAACCTCTTGATTACTGCTGAGAGTTAGAAAAAACGCGCCATTATACAGGAATATGAGGGGGTTTATGTAGTGAGATTCACTTATTCTGGAATTAACTGTTTGGCGTAGCTTTGTAATTGATTTAAAAGGATTTTATGACATTTGTGCCAATCTGGAGTTTTCAATTAAGAGGATTGTGGTTACTATGAATCCGTCGTTCCCAGACGCGGGCTTAGGCTCGGTAGCCGTTTGGGGCTAGATGTTTCGACAATAATAAAGCAGCCAGTTTGAGTGATGGCCTGATTTTGAAGTCGTAGTATTAGGCCCGTCGCTCTTCAGCTGATAATAATGAAACAGGAAGTCCTGGGAGAAATAGTTGTATGAGTAGTTTAATGTATGTACCCACCCTGGCCGGTATTATTGGTCTGGTGATCGCCTTTTTAATATACGGGATGATGGTCAAATACCCCGAAGGTGATTCTGTAGTCAAAAAAATTGCCGATGCCATTCATGAAGGCGCCATGGTCTTTATGCATCGTGAATATCGAATGTTGGCAATTTTCGCCACCATCTTACTAGTTGTTATTTTCTTTTCGCCGCTAGGCTGGAAAACTGCGCTCTCCTTTCTGGTTGGTGCGCTAGCCTCTGCTTTGGCGGGTTATCTTGGTATGTTTGCGGCAACCAAAGCGAATGTACGAACTACCACTGCTGCTCATAATGAGGGTGCACCTCAGGCCTTAACCGTTGCCTTTTTTGGTGGTTCGGTGATGGGTTTGTGTGTTGCGTCACTTGGTCTGATCGGGTTGGGTTCTCTGTATTGGTACTTCGGCGGTGATCCTGAAACCGTTCATGCGATCCATGGCTTTGGTATGGGTGGATCAGTGGTAGCGCTGTTTTCACGTGTTGGCGGCGGTATCTTCACTAAGAGTGCTGATGTCGGCGCTGATCTGGTGGGTAAACTGGAAGCCGGTATTCCTGAGGATGACCCACGGAACCCTGGTGTAATTGCCGATAATGTTGGCGATAATGTGGGTGACGTTGCTGGTATGGGATCGGATATTTTCGAATCCTATTGTGGTTCAATGATTGCGAGTATCGCGATTGCATCCACGATGACGGTAGATGTACTAAGCACAATGGCTCCCGGTGGTGGTCAACCTGCGCTGATGTTCCTGCCTCTTGCTTTGGCGGCTGCGGGGCTTCTGTGTTCTGTTCTGGGCATCTTCATGGTTAAGCAGATGTCGAACAAAAACCCTGAGGTAGCATTGCGAAGCGGCACAATCTCTGCTGCGCTGGTTTTTATCGTGGCATCTTATTTTGTGATTTCACAAGCAGGTATATCCAATGGCGTCTGGTGGGCGGTAGTTTCTGGTGCAGTGGGCGGTATGATTATCGGCCTGGTTACTGAGTATTACACCTCCAGTAAGCCTGTGCGGAAAATTGCCCAGTCCGGTGAAACGGGCTCAGCCACAGTGATGATTACCGGTCTTGCGGTAGGTATGGAATCCGTTGCGATTCCAATTCTTACCATCTGCGCAATCATTTTTGCTGCGACTAGCCTGGCTGGTTTATACGGTGTGGGTATTGCTGCGGTAGGTATGTTGGCGACGGTGGGTATTACCATGGCAATTGATGCTTATGGCCCGGTGGCGGATAACGCCGGCGGAATCGCAGAGATGGGTGGTTTGGGTGAAGAGACCCGAGCAATCACCGATTCGCTGGATGAGCTTGGTAACACTACAGCGGCGATTGGTAAAGGTTTCGCGATTGGTGCTGCGGCGCTCGCAGCGTTGGCGATTATCGCTGCCTTTGTTGAAACCATGTCGATGGGTGGTCGGGAGTTTATCCTGCATATTGGTGACCCTATGGTGATGATCGGTATGTTTATCGGCGGCATGATCGCATTTTTGATTGCCTCTATTACCATGACTGCGGTAGGTGATGCGGCGATGGAGATGATTGTTGAAATTCGACGTCAGTTCCGTGAGATCACCGGTTTGCTGGAAGGTACAGCTGAACCAGACACCAATCGCTGTATTGAAATTGCGACCACTGCGGCATTGAAACGTATGATTCTGCCGGGCGTACTGGCGGTGTCAGCTCCTCCGTTGGTTGGTTTTATCCTTGGCGCTGAAGCACTAGGCGGTATGTTGGGTGGTGCGTTGCTCAGCTGTGTATTGCTGGCGCTGATGATGTCTAACGCTGGTGGTGCCTGGGACAACGCCAAGAAGTTTGTCGAGAAGGGCAACCACGGTGGTAAAGGTTCAGATGTTCATGCTGCAGTAGTAGTTGGCGATACAGTAGGTGATCCCTTCAAGGATACCTCTGGCCCATCAATGAACATTGTGATCAACGTAATGGCTATTGTTAGTCTTGTGATAGCACCACTGTTGTAATCTGAGACTTAGGCATGAGGGCTACCTTGCTCTCATGCTTAGCTAAAAGCTGAATTAAAAAAGGGCGTGCAAACGCCCTTTTTTATTGCACACTATAAATGGGTTTTAGTGATTATTTATCGAGTAATCGCATCGACAGGTCAACGGCTTTCACATGTTTGGTTAACGCACCAATCGAGATGTAATCAACCCCTGTTTTTGCAACATCCAGCAAACCCTCTTCGGTAATGTTACCCGATGCTTCGAGTTTTGATTGTCCATTATTGATGCCGACCGCTTCGCGCATATCCGCGAGGGAGAAGTTATCCAGCATGATGATATCTGCACCGGCTGCCAACGCTTCCGTCAGTCCCTTCAGGCATTCGACTTCAATCTCTACCGGCTTATCCGGTTCGTTCTGTTTCGCGGTGTTCACCGCAGCGGTAATCGAACCGCAGCCAGCAATGTGGTTCTCTTTGATCAAATAAGCATCGAACAGTCCAATTCGATGGTTGTGACATCCTCCCGTTAGCACCGCATACTTTTGCGCCAGCCGAAGACCAGGAATAGTTTTGCGCGTATCGAGGAGCCGTACGTTAGTACCCGCAACTAGCGATGCGTAGTAGTGGCTGACGGTTGCTGTGCCGGATAAGGTCTGCAAAAAATTGAGCGCACAGCGTTCACTGCTTAGCAGGCTCCGGGTTGATCCGGTCAGGGAGAACAGCTGCTGATCGGGTTGGACCAGATCGCCGTCTGTCACATGCCACGTCAATTCTACCGTTGGATCAAACTGTCGAAAAACCTCATCAACCCATGGCTGGCCACACATGACAGCGTTGTCACGGCTAATGACCATTGCCTTCGCTCTGGCATCCTGGGGGATTAGTTGGGCGGTAATATCTCCAGTGCCAATGTCTTCCTGTAGGGCTTGTTTGACGGATCGGGTTATTTCTAGTTGTAGTGGTTCAGTCATCATGAAGTGTATGTTCTAAAAGAGTTTAATTGGGCGGATTAGCATATTGCCGGAGAGTAAGGTGCTGATCACGCTGGATCAGTTCGAGCTGTTTTAAAGCGCTCATGCCCAGCAAAATGGCACCCATATCCATATGTGGGTTGATGCTGCCCCTTACATCATGGAGTTCAATTTTATCAAGCTGTAGTGATCGGATCAGCGTGCTGTAGGTGGTTATTACACCGTTGGCGGTATTTGCCTGCCGTGGGTAACCAAATTCGAGCCCCAGTTTATGGGCGATGTTTTCAGGGATAACCACGTCGGTGGCCCCGGTATCGAGTAGAAATTTTACAGTCTGCCCGTTGATCTTTCCATTGACCACATAGTGGCCGTTACGGTTACGCAGCAGCTTGAGTTCCTGGTAACCATCGGCTGATAGCCCGCTTAGCACCGCCTGATTTGGGTTTTCCTGCTCAGCTTGCCAATCGCCAAAAAACTGGGTCAGCAGAGCTAATCCAATCACCCAGGCGAATATCAGCATGATTTTCCCGGTTTTTTTACCAGGTTGAGGGGGGGATTGGTTCATCTATGGCTGTTGAAATGAGGGGTGTTAAAGGTATGGAGTTGAATCAACTTTTTCCTGGGTCGCAAATGCGCTTGATTGTGTGAGTCTGTTCACGATTTTTATCAATCGACCAGTAACAACTTGATCGAATCACTATACTAAATATTCAGGGATAAAATCCAGAGTTCCCAGCCTCATCAATTGAGATGAGGGAAAAGATTGTAGTGGTCAATAGTGATCGGAGTTGAATTCGATGAGCGTAGATAATATCACCAGCCTTGAGCTTTCCAGTGTCGGTGTTTCGAAAGGGAGATCTGTAAAGCTGCCGCCCCACCTTGAGCAGATCGCTGATAAAACACTGCCTGAGCTCGCAAAGAATTTTCGGATACTTCTGGATCGTGTTGATGATAGCTTGTTCCAGATCGCAGATCAGGCAGAGAATAATATTGATCAAAGCCGCTATTTCGACGCAATGCGTGAAGTTAGAATCAAGCGCAGGGGTATGGAAAAACGCTTCAGCCAAAATACCCGGGAAAACTTCAGAAATTTATTGAGTGGTGATATTGCTGCCGAAGAGGTACAGGAACAGCCGGCGATAAGCTTTGATTCGTTGAGCCTTTTGCAAAATGATGTGCTGGAGGAAAATGTTGCATTTACGGCTATGTCAGCGAGGGCTACTGAACTCGTTTCAACTTCATTGCTGCAGCTAAATACCCGTATGAATAGCATATTGGGGAGTCAGATCGTCCATTCAGAAAATAACCCTCTGGGTCCAGAAATGATCTGCCACGCGATGTCAGAATCTATAAAAGTGCTGGATCTTGAAATTACCTCGAAGCTGATACTCCTGAAGATATTTGAACAACGGATCCTTAATCCGTTGGATAAAATTATTCTGGTTGCCAATAACCATCTCATCGAGATGGGAGTGCTCCCGGACTTTACTGGTGTAGCGCCACGGAAGAATACAATCCCCCGAGCCATCACCCCAGCCAGTCATTCAACTTCTGCCAGCGATGAATCTGATGAAGAAGATAAAGCGATACTGGACCTTCTTCACGAACTGATAGGTGGTGGTAGTGCATCTTCGGATGCTGATAGCATTCGCAGCCCTGCTGCGGGACAAAATTCAGAAATTTCACTCTCCAGCCACCATCTTTTGAGCCTGTTGTCGACAGTCCAGAAAAATAGTACCGATGTCCGGTCAAACAGAGGTATTGCCGTGTCAAAGGGTAACTTTGCAATAGACACTCTTGCTCAGCTTAATGATCTTGTCGCCCAGAATGACAATGTTGCCGGATCTATTGGTAAATCAGATCAGGATCTGATCCAGCTTGTATCATTGCTGTTTGATGTAGTGCTGGATGATCGAAATTTATCAGATGCCATGAAGGTGGTAATTGGTCGACTGCAGATTCCTATGATTCGTATTGCATTGACTGATGAATCATTTTTTACTCGAAAAAACCATCCAGCCAGACGGCTGTTGAATGAGATTGCTGCCTCCACGATAGGCTGGAGTGAAGCGGCGGATCAATCTGAGGATCCGCTGTACAAAAAAATCGAGGAAGTGGTCGATCGGGTCGTCAATGAGTTTGATGATAACGTTGCTTTGGTCGAACTGGTTCTTCAGGATTTTATGGATTTTACCAGTGCTGACCGACAGCGAGCAGAGCGGGTAGAAAACCGTACTCGTGAAGCTGAGCGTGGGCGAGCACGGAAAGAACATGCAAGGTTCCTGGTCCAGGAAGCGATCAATCAGTATGCGGTCGGCCGGCATTTGCCCGACTTTGTCGTTAGTTTTTTACGCAATGCCTGGAGCAACTGGATGTTTCTGGTGTTGCTCAAAGAGGGCAAAGAGAGCCGGCAATGGAAGGGCGTACAGGAAACCGTGAAAATGCTGGTGTGGAGTGTTTTGCCACATGATGAAAGTAAGCGACCGCAGTTATTTAAACTACTACCGAGTTTGCTTGAAAACCTTGAAACCGGATTAAAGGAGATCTCATATAACGCCGCTGAAACAAGTAGTTTTTTCTCAAATCTTGAAGAGGTGCATCTGCAGTTCGGACGCATACCAAGTGATGAGATGATCTTTGTTGAGGGGCCAGTTGTAGAGGAATCAGCAAAAACAGAGATTGTAGAAGAGAAAGCTGCGGAAAATGTCCTGGTTGAAACCGCTGAAATCGCCAGAGCAGCGCTGGAAAACCTGTCTGAAGAAAAAACTCAAGTTGATGAGCCAGTCGTAAGCGTTGCTCAGGAAAAAATTACATCTATAAAGCCTGAACAGCAAGTTGATTGCGATCTACCGGTGATGAAGGACGGGCCTGAATCAGAGATTGCCAATAGTTATCTCAAAAAAGTGGATGCACTGGAGATTGGAAACTGGGTGAATTTTTCTCGGGAAGAGAGTACCCCCTTTCGTTGTAAGCTAGTCGCTATTTTGCAGCCGGCGGGGCAGTATATATTTGTAAATCGAAACGGAGTGAAAGTCGAAGAACGTGTACGTATCGATCTGGCCGCTATGCTGCACACGGGTGAGCTTGAAATCCTGGATGACGGACAGCTGTTTGATCGTGCACTTGAATCGGTGATTGTAGGTTTGCGCCAGAGTAACAGCGGATCGTAGGACGTAATCAACTCTCGTTATTCGCCGATAGAATATTCGCTTAGCTGTAAAAAAAAACCTACACTTCCTCCCTGTTCCCAGGAGGTGGTGTTTGAAAATTGATGAAAATGGCTGGTTGTCCGGGTTTGACTCCGTTACACATCGACTTACGCCAAATCAGAATGACCGCCCCGCTAACACGCCAATCTCATTGCTGGTCGTTCATGGTATCAGTTTGCCCCCGGGTCAGTTTGGCGGCCAATATATCGAAGATTTCTTTCTAAACCAGCTCGATCCAGAGCAACACTCCTACTTCAAATCAATTTGCGAACAACAAGTCTCCTCCCATCTATTGATCAAGCGGGATGGAGAGGTAGTTCAATTTGCTTCATTCGAGAGTAGAGCATGGCATGCAGGTGCCTCCTGTTTTGATCAGGAAGTAAACTGTAACGATTTTTCGATTGGTATTGAGCTAGAGGGTACTGATCAGTTGCCCTATGAAGAGATTCAGTACAATCAGTTGGTAGCGGTTACCCATGCACTGATGGCAGCGTATCCGCAAATCACCACAGATCGAATAGTAGGCCACTCGGATATCGCTCCCGGGCGCAAAACAGATCCAGGCCCGGGATTTGACTGGAACTATTTCAGAGCACTCATATAGGTTTGTTTTGGGGTTTCGGGTTACTATGCGGTTTTCATGCTCAGTTGGAATGGTAGCTAGATGAAACTTTTGGTAGTCATTGTTGCGATAATAGTCCTGAAACTGGTTGATTTCAGGGGGTTGGTTCATGAGGACCGTTGGTATCACAGCTACCTTAAGCGCTGGTTGTCAGAAAACGAACAATCCCCAAATCGCCAATTTATACTGGCGCTATTAATCCCTGCTTCACTCATCACTCTTTTGGTTTACTGGGTTGAAAACTGGCTATTCGGGATCGTTGGATTGGGTTTGAACGTACTGATCCTGTTGTATTGCTTCGGCAGAGGCGATCTTTCAGCGCAGATCTCGGATTATCTGGACAAGTTTCGACTTAATGAAACCCAGACGGCATTTGAAAGGGCGATGTCAGCCGGTTTTTTACCCGCCGATCAAACTATAGATGATGGGATATCTATGAATGAAGAGGTTCTTGGCGGCATACTCCATCAGGAGTTTATGCGCCTTTATCTGGTGCTGTTCTGGTATCTGATTTTGGGTGTATTCGGGTCTTTATTTATCTGTTTTGGTTTGTTATTTCTACAAACAAATCCTGAAATGAAAAACTCCCAGCATCCGGTTTCGCGCCTGATCTCGATAGTTGAATGGATACCAGTGCGGATTCTTGTGTTTACATTTGGCCTGGTCGGGCAGTTTGAAAATGTCTATCAGGCCTATAAAAAAAGCGGTACTGAACCCGCTTTTTCTGAGTCCATGGCCGCTTCGAGAATATTGCTGAAGAGTTGTGGGTTTGCCGCTCTGGGTATCACAGCTGATATTGCAACTGAAGAACCGAATGCCAGCAACAGTGATCTTTATATCCAGCTGGTAGAGCGGGTTGAAGAGGTACAACGACTGTTGTTCCGCAGCCTGGTGATATGGCTTGCAGTGCTGTCTGCGTTGACGCTGGTTAGTTAGTTTTCTGATCAGTCGATTGCAGAAATTTTTGTCGTCGGGGCTTTTGTTGCTAAATAGAAATAACCCTATCAGGGTCCGCCGCTGTTCATGGGCTGTATGGCTAGCTGTATTTGGATGTAGCATCTTCGCCTACGCAGGAGCGCAGCCGGTTGTATCCAAACCTTTTGTTGTGAAGGATGATAGTGGTCGTAGTTTACGGTTTGCTCAACCACCACAGCGTATTATCAGTCTGTCTCCCCACATCACAGAGCTATTGTTCGCCGCTGGTGCGGATGATCGTATCGTTGCGGTGAGCCGATATTCCGATTATCCCGAAGCGGCGAAGAAGATTCCGATTATCGGTGATGCTCACTCCGTGAACATCGAAATGTTGGTGGCATTAAATACTGATCTTGTATTGGTATGGCAATCCGGTAATTCGATTCGCACTATCGAAATGTTAGAACGCCTCGACATCCCCTATTTTTTTAGTGACCCGAAAACAGTTCCAGAGATGATTGATTCAATCCGGACACTGGGGCTGCTAGTGGGAGACCCACAGCAGGCAAACCGTAAGGCCAATCAATTGCAACAGCGCTGGGAAGCTTTGCAAAACAGATACAGCGCTAGATCAAAAGTACGAGTTTTTTATCAGATATGGCATGAGCCGCTTTTTACCATTAGCAATCCCCATATCATTGATCATCTAATACAAATTTGTGGTGGGGAGAATATATTTTCAGATCAGCCCCAAAGCGCCTTTAGAACTCAGCTGGAAGCGGTGATCGTTGCAAAGCCAGAAGTGATATTTTTTGGAGGCTTGAACAGGCGTGAGGAACAAGCGACCAACAGACGGTATTGGCAGCGTTTCACTGAGTTGCCAGCGGTTACAAATGAACACCTGATCGCCGTGCCTGATGAATGGTTGCATAGACCCGCGCCACGTTTGCTAGACGGTGCAGATTATCTTTGTGAACAGTTAGACAGGGTCCGAAAGCAGATCAACCCAGAAAGATGATCAACTCTATAACGCTTAACAGGAAAAAAAATGCGGTAGCACTTTTCCATACCAGAAGTGGGTTACGTTCCATTAACGGGGCACGGTTTTGTCGTACAAATTCCGGGTTGGCCTGGGTGAGATCACGCTGTAATTCTGAAAGGCTTTCGTAACGCAGTTCGGGTCTTTTCTGCACCGCTTTGGCCAGTGTCTGATCCATCCAGGGGGGAAGCTGATCGTTAATATCACAGGCATGCCTGTATTGAACTCGATTCAGATTTCGTTTTGTCAGAGGTTCTGAAAAGGGCAGTTTCCCGGTATACATTTCATAGATCATCACACCCAGTGAAAAAATATCCGAGCGGTTGCTGGGCTTTTGGCCAAGTAGATATTCCGGTGCCGTGTAGTTTTCGGTACCGAGCAAACTGTTCTGATCGATGGGGGTGGTGATCTCCGACAGGCCAGCCACTTTTGTCGAGCCGAAATCAATGATCTTCACCGTACCATCAAGATCGATCATAATGTTTTCCGGCTTTAAATCCTGATGGATCATCTCCAGTCGCTGAAATGCGCGTAGACCTTTGATCAACTGCCCGATAATATCCTGAGCCTCTACCGGTGCGGGTAGCGGGTGCTGATCCATCCACTGGCGCAAGGTTTGGCCTTCTATATATTCAGTGATGGTGTACAGGCACTGACGTTTTCGCTCGACCTTCATCACTTTCATAATATGTGGGTTATTGGCGCGCCGGCCGATCCACTCTTCATGCAAGAAAAGGTCGATAAAAAGCGGGTCATCCTCGTAATTGACCGAGGGTGTTTTCATGATCAGCTGTTGGTCGCTTTCGATATCTAGTACCAGATAAAGCTGGGTGCGTTTGGATGCGTGAATCTCACGGATAATACGATACCCATCAAGAATCATGCCCGGCTCGAGGGGCGGCGGAAATGGCAGCGCGGTGAGTTGTTGGTAAAAGGCATCCTCATCCGATGCTGGCAGTTGATCGATACGAAAGGTCAGGCAGGTGAGGTTGTCATCACTGTTATTGGCCAGCGCCTGCTCGACCAAACGTTGACATATTTCGCTGTCCTCTCCACCGGATGCAAGGGTTTGGGTAATGTGGTGGTCGTTTAAAAAACCGTGCATACCATCGGTGGTTAGCAGAAATCGGTCACCCTCTTCGACCGCTATGGTTTTGTAGTCGATATCGACGTTTAGATCGATACCCATTGCCCGTGACAGGAAGCTACGACCACCAACATGGGTTTGATGATCGTTGGTCAGGCACTCTAGACTGTTGTTTCGGTAAAGGTAAACCCGGCTATCGCCGACATGGAATATATGCGCAGTGGTTGATTTTATAACCACCGCATCAAAGGTGCAGACCAATCCTTTCGATGTACCGTAACTCGCGTGCCCCTGGCCATATAACCAGCGGTTCAGCGCGGTCAAAATAGTGTGGGCGGATTTTTTGACCGACCAGGTTTCCGAAGTGGAAAAATAGTCCGAGAGGAAGTTGGTAACACTGGTCTGGCTAGCTTCGTGCCCCGCCACCGCGCCACTCATGCCATCGGCGATGACCGCAGCAATCCCTTTTCCATCAAGTAGCGGTGCTTCTGGTATATGTATGCCGCAGGCATCTTCGTTAACGGGCTTGGGGCCAGCAACCGAATGGCTCCCGTGTGAAATATGCAGTTCTGACATGTTGATCCAATGTGAATAAAATGGTCAAAACGCCCTGACCAAAAAAAACGGAGCTACCTAACTTGGTAAGCTGGTAGCCCAGCATCTGTTGGTCTTAGGTTACATCAATCATCTGTACCGTACCATCGGGCATCACTTCAGCCATCTGCCCTTCGGGGTTTTCCATAAATAGCCATACAATCAGGAAAACCAGTACAGCCGAACAGCCAATTACCATAAAGAAGACCTGTGGAGAAACGAAGGAGAATACGGTTAGAAAGGTTACCGCACCGACATTCCCATAAGCACCAGTCATGCCGGCAATCTGGCCGGTCATGCGGCGTTTGATCAGTGGCACCATGGCAAATACAGCCCCTTCGCCAGCCTGTACAAAGAAGGAGCAAAACATAGTGGCGGCTACTGCAGCAAAAATCCACCAGTCACTATTGACCTGCCCGAGTATGAAATAGCCGACGGTTAATCCTGCCAGTAATACCATCAGGGTTTGTTTGCGACCAAATTTATCGCTGATCCAACCGCCACCGGGTCGTGCAACCAAATTCATAAACGCATAACCTGAGGCAAGCAAACCCGCCTGGGCGATGGTGAGTTCAAAGGTATCGAGGAAAAACAACGGCAGCATTGAGACCACCGCAAGCTCGGAGCCAAAAGTCACAAAGTAAGCGACATTGAGTACTGCGACCTGCTTAAACTGATAACGGTGAATCTCTGGTACTTCGGTATGAAACACCTCTTTGTTGACCTGGTACATATGCCAGAGCTGATAGAAAAATACACCTGCCAATACCGCATAAATTGAACTTACAACGGTCTGATTGAGCATGCCTAGATTAGCCGGGCTTAGCTTCCATGTCAGTACCGCCAGCGCCACGTACATCGGAATATTCATCACAAGGTAAAGGTAAAAATCACCTCTGCTTGTAACCTCCATTGCGCCGGTTTTCTTCGGCTTGAAATAGGTTGAACCTTTGGGGGTGTTGGTGACTGAAAAATAGTAAATCACAGAATAGATCATCGCCATTGCGCCGGTAGTGGCGATGGCATAACGCCAGCCATCTTCACCGCCAAACAGCAGTGCCAGGGTAGGCAGCGACATGGCAGCACCGGCGGAACCAAAGTTACCCCAACCGCCGTAAATGCCCTCCGCAACTCCAACGGTTTTCGCCGGATACCACTCACTGATCATACGAATGCCGATTACAAAACCGGCACCGACAAATCCCAGTAAAAATCGTGATAGCGCCAGTACTTCAAAACTTTGGGCAAAGGCGAACACAAAGCAGATGATGCTGGAGGAGAACAGCAATATTGCATAAATTAACTTGGGGCCATATTTGTCGACCAGCATGCCGACGACGATTCGAGCAGGGATGGTCAGAGCCACATTCAGGATTAGCAGAGCTTTGACCTCCTGCATGCTCAAACCGAAGGTTTCACGGATTGAAGCCATTAGCGGAGCGCTGCTGAACCAGACCATAAAGCTTAAAAAGAAAGCGAACCAGGTCAGGTGCAGAATGCGGGTTCTGCCACTGAAGGAAAGCAGGTTTAGCTTGTCGTCAGACATCGAAATAATTCTCTGTGTAAATTAAGGTTACTTGCACAAGAGCTATAGCAAAGAGGGTGCCATGTTTTTAGATGTCCCTTTTTAAAAGGGCTGTAGAGGTTTTTCTGAAGAATTACTACTAAGGGTTACGATGCTTAAATCGTACGATTTGTTCGCTGCGAGAGCGGAAAAAACTACAGTGACGGGCCAGTGCGCCAATTTGACGCACTTTTTTAGGCCGGTAGATAGGTCGAGAGAGGCTAGCTTTTTTTGCGCGGTCTGCGCTCAATATCGCAAACGCGAATAGGGTATTCGCCTACTTTACGGTCTCCAAAATAGTACTTGAGGGTTTCGTTTACCACGGGAAACGCAAGGTTATCCCAGGGGATTGCATCTTCATTAAATAGTTTCACTTCAAGGCTTTCATCCCCTGCAGCAAATTCTGGCTCGGATAATCGCGCCAGGTAAAACATATAAACTTGGCTAATGTGGGGCAGGTTGAAGAGGGTGTATAGATCGTCGATAACCGGTTTTGCCTGGGCCTCTTCCCAGGTTTCTCGCAATGCGCCCTGTTGGGTAGTCTCACCGTTTTCCATAAACCCGGCGGGCAGGGTCCAGTATCCCAAGCGAGGCTCAATGGCACGTTTGCAAAGTAGTACCTGGTCACCATAAACAGGCAGGCAGCCGACGATAATTTTGGGGTTTTGGTAGTGGATTACACCGCAGTCATCACATATGTGGCGCTCGTAAGAATCACCTTCGGGTATGCGCATTGAAACGCTATTTCCGCACTGACTGCAAAATTTCATGGTGATTATGAGTTCCCGGCGCTGTAGCGCAGTTATTGTGTCTTAAAGAACCTCTGATTGAGTTAATTTAGAATTGGACTTGATCAGAAGTTCCTTGAGCTGGTGGGTCAGATTGCGGGAACAGTATAAACCCAAGCAGCAAATATAGTCGCGATAAAAATTAGCGGGGTTGTTTGCAGCTCAGGTATAAATTAGTGCAGCGGGAATTTGCCCATGGCTATATTACGGGAAACATTAGCACCGTGGCAGATTTCCCGGTAGAGCTGAAGTCAGAGCTAGAAGTTTCGATGCGGTAGTCTTCGGCTGAGCTATCCCTCAGTCTTGAGCTGATAATCGTGCTGCTGCTTTGTTCGGCCTCGCCGTTGAGGCTGGTGCGAAGATCGCTAAGGGACCGATTCATCATTTCAGAAATTTTTATGCAGGCTGCCATCGGGGATTTGGCGCGACGGATTTCCATATCTATGTGGAACTGCAAACCACGAAGTTTGCGTTGATTGTGTTCCTCAGCGCGAGAGATGGTTTCTTCAATTATTTGACGTTTCAGTGCTTCAAGTTCATCGGGGGTTTGTTGGGCCATCTCGGCAAGTTCATCAAAATCGGGTAGTTGTGTGAGTTTTTGCATTCAATAAGTGCTCCAGACTCAAATTTCAAAGCGGTATGCTCTATTGGCTGAAAGTTAGTTTCTTGCCTTTTATGGGATTTATACTACACCTTTGTTTTTGCTTGTGGCAAGTTGTAACTTGTTGAACTTTAAAGATAAAATTTATTATCTGCGCAATTTGTGTAAAAAATACTGACACCCTTTTAGTTAATGTGCGTCAAAAAAATGTGTAAATACAAATAGATATGGCTATTTTGTGATCAGGTTTAACGTTTAGTGATTTTTACAAAATGTTACTTAGAGTTTTTTATTATAAAAAATTATTGAAATTGCATAAGTGGGTATATTCGTTTTGGCAATCGTGACATATTCAGGCAGACACTTGTCGCACTGCTCATCCTGCTACAATGCGGGCCATACAATTACAAATGGAGCATCAAATGATATATCGGTTGGGTGACAGGGAGATTGAAATTAAAGGTGAGGATTACTGGGTAGCAG
>JAHRWD010000070.1 GCA_019090315.1 Pseudomonadales bacterium | reverse complement strand
TCTTCAACCTGTTTGATATTCTGGTTGAACTGCCCGCAGAGATTGATCAGGCGTTTGGCATCGTAGGGTTCCAGCAGGAGTTGCTGGATTTCGGGTTGTGTATTCAATCTGGGATGAACCGGCTTTGCGGTTGTGACTTTCCTCTAGAATATACCGGATCATCAGGTCTGTGAAGAAAAAGTAGAAGATTTATTTGATCCGGTTTGGCGAAGTACTAGACCTGAATGCCCCTCAGTGAGTTGGGCAACGCCTCTACAATTTTCAGATTAACAAACTGTCCAATCAGTGCTGCATCGGCGCTGGCAAAATTAACCACCCGATTGTTTTCGGTACGGCTTTGAAGCTGGCCAGGATCTTTTTTGGAATAGCCCGTCACCAGCACTTTTTGTACGGTATCCACCATCGCTTCGCTGATTATCATAGCCTGTTGGCTGATTCTCGACTGGAGAATGCTGAGGCGCTGCTTTTTGGTTTCTTCGTCTGTGTCATCGAGTAATTCTGCGGCGGGGGTTCCGGGTCGAGCGCTGTAAACAAAGCTGAAGGAGTGGTCAAATTTGATCTCTTCGATAAACTTCATGGTATCCGCAAACTGCTGCTCGGTTTCACCGGGAAAGCCGATGATGAAATCACTGGAGATGCTGATATTGGGGCGGATCGCTCGTATTCGACGGATGATCGATTTGTACTCAATCGCGGTATGGCCACGTTTCATCGCTGCCAGAATCTGGTCTGAACCACTTTGTACCGGCAAGTGAAGATGATCAACAAGCTCAGGTGTGGTGGCGTAAACATCGATCAAACGATCGTTGAACTCAATGGGGTGAGAGGTGGTAAAACGGATGCGATCAATTCCTTCGAGAGCAGCAACCGCTGGAATCAGTTCAGCCAAATCAGCCTGGTCGCCATCGCTGGTTTCACCGAGGTAGGCATTTACGTTTTGACCTAGCAGGTTTACTTCCCGAACACCCTGTTCAGCGAGCTGTCGGATTTCAAGCATTACGTCATCAAACGGACGGCTGACCTCTTCGCCACGGGTATAGGGCACCACACAAAATGTGCAGTACTTGCTGCAGCCCTCCATGATCGAAACAAAGGCGCTGGGGCCATCGATTTTGGGTGCGGGTAAGTTATCGAACTTTTCAATTTCCGGGAAGCTGATATCTACTACTGCTTTTTCGCCGGCACGAATCTGACTGATCATCTGCGGTAGTCGATGCAGGGTTTGTGGGCCGAACACCAAATCCACATAGGGCGCGCGCTCGCGTATCGCTTCGCCTTCCTGGCTGGCAACGCAGCCACCCACGCCAATCATCAGTTTTGGGTTCTTCTTTTTTAATGCCTGCCAGCGGCCCAGCTGATGAAAAACTTTCTCCTGTGCTTTTTCACGAATTGAGCAAGTGTTGAGTAGCAACAGATCCGCTTCACCGGGATTGTCGGTGGCTTCAAGCTGGTGGGATTCCCGCAGCAGATCGCCGATACGTGTGGAGTCGTACACGTTCATCTGACAGCCGTGGGTTTTAATGTGAAATTTTCCGGTCATGATGCAGCCCCGCTTGGGGGAGGTGTGCTAAAAAGGGCGCTGATTTTACCCTGAACAAACGGTGAATCCTAGGTTTCGATCCGGACCGGCTGCGTAGGTTAGTTGTGTCTGGTGGTCTTGTTGGCGGAAAATAAGCATTGAATGACGGACACTGCTTGAAAAGTGCGCGCTTAATCACCATATTTGTTTCCTGAGTTATGAATTTCAATCCCGGATTAGAGTTAGTGATGGCCAATCAACCTGTGTACAAAGTGGTGTTTTACAACCAAAACAATGTCTTTGAGGTGTATGCACGGCATATTTACCAAAGTGACCTGTATGGGTTTATTGAAATAGAGGAACTGGTTTTTGGTGAACGCAGCCAACTGCTGGTTGATCCGAGTGAGGAGAAGCTTAAGAGCGAATTTGATGGTGTTAAGCGCACCTATATTCCGATGCACTCAATTGTCAGGATTGATGAGGTTGAGCGTGAGGGCTCCAGCAAAATTCATGAGGCTAAGGGCGACAAAGTCACACAGTTTCCTTCGCCTATCATGACGCCGGGCGGAAGAAACGATTAGATGTCGTCGCCTCCAGTCCGATCGCCTTCTCCTGTTAGTCAGCAGGTCGAGCGGTTGCTAACTTCACACAGGCGATAAAGACCCGGATCGCCTGGTCCAGTTCATCGATTGTTGGAAGGGTTGGTGCCAGTCGAATGTTGCAGTCTTGAGGGTCTTTTCCATAGGGGAATGAGGCTCCCGCCGGAGTGAGTTTTACACCCGCTTCTGCACAAAGTTTTACCACTTCACGAGCCAGTCCTGGTTTCGTGTTAAAAGAGATAAAGTATCCGCCGGCGGGGCGCGTCCAGCTTGCTCCGGTTTGATCACCAAGCTCCGAATCCAGCAGTTCCAGTACCCGGGTGAATTTGGGCTGGATAATGGCAGCATGCTTTTTCATGTGCGATTTCAGCTGGGATTCTTGCTCAAAAAATCGCGCATGCCTGAGTTGGTTGATTTTATCGGGACCGATTGAGCGGAACCCCAGGTGATCTGTGAAGGTTTTCAGGTTGCTTTTGGTGCTGGATAGAAACGAGATGCCTGCCCCTGCAAAGGTGATTTTGGAGGTGGAAGCAAATTGTACGAGATTGTTTTCAGTACCTGCTGCCAGGCTCAATTGTCGAATATCAGCGATAGTTGCCGGTTGATCCGTTAGATCGTGAACGCTGTAGGCGTTGTCCCAAAAAATGCGGAAGTCCGATGCGGTAATCTTGCCGAGGTTGGCAATTCTCTGGATGGTTTCATCCGAATAAATATCACCGGTTGGATTGGAGTATTTGGGTACACACCAGATGCCACGGATGGAGGGATCGTTTTTTATCAGCGCTTCAACCTGGTCCATATCCGGTCCGTTACCGATCATGTCGACCGCTACCATCTCGATGCCAAGATGTTCACAGATTGAGAAATGGCGATCATAGCCAGGCGAAGGACAGATAAATCGTACGCCGCCCTCCAGTGTGTTCCATGCTGAACCATCACCCTCTAACCCGTGGTGATGGGCCTGGGATATGTACTGGTACATAAAGGTCAGGCTACTGTTGCTGCCAACGATGATTTCGTCGGTGGGCGCGTCGAGCAGCCAGGCTCCGATCTCCCTGGCCTCGGAAAGGCCATCCAGGCCACCATAGTTTCGGCAATCAATGCCTTGCTGGCTGGTGTAATTACCAGCGAGGATTCCATCCAGTTCAACCGACAGATCAAGCTGATCAGAACAGGGCTTGCCCCGAGTGATATCAAGGTTCAAATTGAGTGATTTAAATCTTTCGTAGGTTTCTAGCAGTGATGCTTCCTGGCTGTTGAGGGGGGTTGACGACGACTGAGTAGGGCTCAAACTTTGTTCCTCCTGGTAATAACGGTCGTCTGGAAAGGCGTGTCTGGGCGCGGTTTTCCAGAGCGACTAACAATAATTGGTTCTAAAAATGTAGTGTAACTATACCAAAATGAAAGTGTGTACTTTTTTGCTCACAAAAGACGATATTTTGACCTGCTATGATGCATTCTGCGACGGCTTTAGTGTGGGCGGCCTGTATTTTGGAGAAAATACCATAAATCTCTCAATGTTGGAAAAGTGTATCTACTAAGGTCACCGGTATACAACAGAACCGATGGTGTTTTATATACTAGTGTGGACACTCTTTATTCAAAAACCCTCTAATGGGGCTCAGCTATATCAGCTAGTATTGTTGTGTTACATCCTAAAACAGATGATTTTGTCATGTTGCGATCCAGTAAAGATTGGGTTTTGTATTCGGGTCCGATCTATTGATCGTATGAGAAATCAGCTCTTTGTTACTTAACGTAGGAGGGCAGGTATGTACATCAAACGAGAAAACGAAGTAGAGTTAACCCACGAAAGATCGGAAAGGTTTTTCCAGGCGGATGCTGCATGGTTTTTTACGGTTCGTGGTGGCCGTTGTATGGGGCCTTACCAGACCAAGCGGGATGCGGTTTGGGCATCCGGTGACTATATACGCAATCAATCAGCAGTAGCAGCTATGGCATCTAATTTGATCGGTGCTGAGTTGAGGCAATGATGAGTGTTAACCATTAAAAAAGGGGGGTAAAAACTCCCCTTTTTTAATGGTTTTGATTAGTCAGGGTTTATGTTCTCTCGCAAGATACTCCTCTGATTGCATCTCTAATAGTCGGCTGCAGGTTCGTTCAAATTCAAACGTCAGTATTTTTCCATTGTAGAGCTGCTCGATAGCTACCTCTGCCGATAGAATCAGTTTCACGCCGCGGTCATAAAATTCGTCAATTAAATTGATAAAACGTCGCGCCAGGTTTTCTGTTTCCTGGCCAAATTGCGGTACGTCACTGATCAGTACGGTGTGGAATATACGTGCTAGCTCGATGTAATCATTCTGGCTTCTTGGGCCATCGCACAGTTCGCTGAAATCAAACCATACGACATCCTCGATACTGTGTTTTGGCGTCAGTTCACGTCCTTCTACAATCAGTGGTTCAGAGTCTTCCAGGTCAGAGCAACTCAGAAGCTGGAAGCTTGTGCTCAAGCTGGTTTCTGCGCTGCTATCAAGGGGCGAGTGGTAGAGCTCGGCATTCTTCAGGGCGCGCAATCGGTGATCTGTACCGCCGTCAACCCGCACGATTTTTGTATGGTGATTCAATAACGCGATTGCCGGCAGGAACTGTGACCGTTGCAGGCCATTCTCATAGAGGCTGTCGGGGATAATGTTTGATGTGGTCACCAGGCTCATGCCATTGGCAAACATATGCTCCAGCAGTCGACCGAGAATCATGGCATCGGTGATGTCTGAAACAAAAAACTCGTCGAAACAGATTACCCGTGCTCGGGTTGCTAAATCAGTACCGATTATTTTCAATGGGTCTTCTGTGCCTTCAAGCTCCTTGAGCCTTCGATGAATTTTTTGCATAAATTGATGGAAATGGATTCGGCTCTTGTCTTCAAACGGCAGGCACTCGTAAAACAGGTCCATTAAATAGGTCTTACCGCGGCCAACACCACCCCAGAAATAGAGCCCGGTTTCGGGTTGTTTGTTGTTAACTTCGCGGCGCACTACAAGTCGCTTGAAAAAACCTGACGGTGCAGGAGGCGGTGCTATGAGCCTGTCATAGAGATCTTGAAGTTGTTCTACTGCAGATTCCTGGGCTGGATCGTAATTAAAGTCATCACGTTGTAGATCTTTTCTGTATTTTTCAATGGGGGTCATAGGGGTTACTGCAATATACGGTTTCAGTTCAATTGTTCATGTGGTTAAGAAGTTGTTGCTTAAGTGCAACGAGCTGGCCATGAAAAAAATGGCTAGTATCGTTCATTGTAATCAACTGAATGGAGGATTCATTTTTTTCAACCCACTCAATCACCTGCTCTGCGGGAACCACTTCATCATCCATACCCTGAACAGCGATGGTTGGGCAGCTATGATTTGCATAGCTGGAAAAATCAAAGTGATGAACCGGTGGCGCTATCAAAACAACCCGTTTTAGTCGGGCATCATTTTGCAATCGCATTGCACCGGCTGCGGCGATATATGAGCCGAAAGAAAATCCAGCTAACTCGATTTCAGGGGGTTGAGCATGATCGGAGAGCCAGTCGAGAACAGCAAACAGGTCATCGACTTCGCCGACACCTTCATCGTAACTGCCTTCGCTGGCACCTACGCCGCGAAAATTGAATCGAATAGTAGGTATCGAAAAGTCTCGATAGGTGCGGGCCAGGGTATGCACCACTTTGTTGTGCATGTTTCCGCCAAACATCGGGTGAGGGTGGCAGATCACCGCAACCCTTTGGACCGGTTTAGTGCGCTGATCGATCGCTTCTGATAACAGACATTCGATTGATCCCGCAGGCCCATCGATAAAAATTGGATCCAAAACTACGTGCTCTAATTAAAAATTGAAAAGGCAGATTATCTAATTATTTGAATTATAGCCTTAGAGTTCTGTTCAAACTTAATTTTGTTTGGGTGTTTGTGATAGCTGGCTAGTACTCCGAGAAGGCTGTACTAGTGATACCATAGCGATTTTAGTCATTGGATAGATTTGCCGCGATGGAGACATATTTGGTGGGTGGTGCTGTTCGGGATCGTCTTCTTGGGTTGATGGTGCATGAGCGCGACTGGGTAGTGGTCGGCGCAACACCTGATCAATTGATCGGAGAGGGTTACCAGCAGGTCGGAAAAGGTTTTCCTGTTTTTCTTCACCCAGAGAGTAAAGAGGAGTATGCGCTTGCTCGATCCGAGAAAAAAGTAGGGAAAGGTTACCTGGGTTTTGAAACCTTTTTTGATACGACCGTTACCCTTGAGCAGGATCTGTTACGCCGTGATCTAACAATTAATGCAATTGCGGAAGACAGTGACGGCAAGTTGATTGACCCATATGGCGGGCAAAAAGATCTCGAAGGCCGTGTTTTACGGCATGTCTCCGATGCTTTTGTCGAAGACCCTTTAAGGGTATTGCGGGTAGCCAGGTTTGCGGCGCGGTTCGCGCACCTTGGTTTTAAAATTGCTGAATCGACCATGGATTTGATGCGAGAGATCAGTGCATCCGGAGAGCTCAGGGAGCTGACTGCGGAACGGGTATGGAAGGAGATGGATCGAGCGCTTGCAGACCGCGGTGCAGTAGTGTTTTTTGAAGTGTTGCGAAAATGCGGTGCACTGGTAGAGATCATGCCGGAACTGGATCGACTGTTTGGCGTGCCCCAGCCGGAAAAACACCACCCCGAAATTGATACTGGAATTCATAGTTTGCTGGTGCTGGGTCGGGCGGTTGAGTTGACCGATGATCCTGCGGTTCGTTTTGCTGCTTTGTTGCATGACCTTGGTAAGGGGGCGACTGATCCCGCCCTTTGGCCTCGGCATATCGGTCATGAACAAAAGGGTAAAGCGCTGGTGGATCAGCTTTGTGTTCGTTTAACAGCCCCCAAACAGTACCGGGAATTGGCAATACTGGTGGCAACCCATCATGGCCGTTGTCATCAGGCCTGTGAAATGAGACCAGAAACACTATTGCGATTGCTCGAGTCACTGGATCTGTTTCGGCGACCTGAGCGGCTGGAGCCGTTTTTGACCGCTTGTATTGCGGACTCCCGGGGGCGAACAGGATATGAAAGCGTAGCGTATCCTCAGGCAGAAATAGTACGTAGTGCTTATCGTGCGGCCACAATTCCCGGTGCAAAAAAACTCATTGAGTCTGGTTATAGAGGAGAGCAAGTTGGAGTAGAGCTTAGGCTTCGTCGAATTGAAGCTATTAAGCTTGCGCAAAAGAAGGGCTATTCAGACTTTTGAGAGTTGAAGGTAGGCTATAAAAGCTGCGGACGCAGGGGTTATATGATAGCAATAGCAGGCACGCCAAGACCGGCGACACAGCTCAATTTTTTGTTGAACAAAGAATTGCAGAATCGAGTGCTGTATGCGGGTATTTGAAGGCCGTATACAAGTGTATAGAACCACAACTAACAACAATCAGTAGCCCAACGTTGGGCTACTGATTGTTGTTAGTTGTGGTTCTATACACTTGTATACGGCCTTCAAATACCCGCATACAGCACTCGATTCTGCAATTCTTTGTTCAACAAAAAATTGAGCTGTGTCGCCGGTCTTGGCGTGCCTGCTATTGCTATCATATAACCCCTGCGTCCGCAGCTTTTATAGCCTACCTTCAACTCTCAAAAGTCTGAATAGCCCTTCTTTTGCGCAAGCTTAATAGCTTCAATTCGACGAAGCCTAAGCTCTACTCCAACTTGCTCTCCTCTATAACCAGACTCAATGAGTTTTTTTGCACCGGGAATTGTGGCCGCACGATAAGCACTACGTACTATTTCTGCCTGAGGATACGCTACGCTTTCATATCCTGTTCGCCCCCGGGAGTCCGCAATACAAGCGGTCAAAAACGGCTCCAGCCGCTCAGGTCGCCGAAACAGATCCAGTGACTCGAGCAATCGCAATAGTGTTTCTGGTCTCATTTCACAGGCCTGATGACAACGGCCATGATGGGTTGCCACCAGTATTGCCAATTCCCGGTACTGTTTGGGGGCTGTTAAACGAACACAAAGCTGATCCACCAGCGCTTTACCCTTTTGTTCATGACCGATATGCCGAGGCCAAAGGGCGGGATCAGTCGCCCCCTTACCAAGGTCATGCAACAAAGCAGCAAAACGAACCGCAGGATCATCGGTCAACTCAACCGCCCGACCCAGCACCAGCAAACTATGAATTCCAGTATCAATTTCGGGGTGGTGTTTTTCCGGCTGGGGCACGCCAAACAGTCGATCCAGTTCCGGCATGATCTCTACCAGTGCACCGCATTTTCGCAACACTTCAAAAAACACTACTGCACCGCGGTCTGCAAGCGCTCGATCCATCTCCTTCCATACCCGTTCCGCAGTCAGCTCCCTGAGCTCTCCGGATGCACTGATCTCTCGCATCAAATCCATGGTCGATTCAGCAATTTTAAAACCAAGGTGCGCGAACCGCGCCGCAAACCTGGCTACCCGCAATACCCTTAAAGGGTCTTCGACAAAAGCATCGGAGACATGCCGTAAAACACGGCCTTCGAGATCTTTTTGCCCGCCATATGGGTCAATCAACTTGCCGTCACTGTCTTCCGCAATTGCATTAATTGTTAGATCACGGCGTAACAGATCCTGCTCAAGGGTAACGGTCGTATCAAAAAAGGTTTCAAAACCCAGGTAACCTTTCCCTACTTTTTTCTCGGATCGAGCAAGCGCATACTCCTCTTTACTCTCTGGGTGAAGAAAAACAGGAAAACCTTTTCCGACCTGCTGGTAACCCTCTCCGATCAATTGATCAGGTGTTGCGCCGACCACTACCCAGTCGCGCTCATGCACCATCAACCCAAGAAGACGATCCCGAACAGCACCACCCACCAAATATGTCTCCATCGCGGCAAATCTATCCAATGACTAAAATCGCTATGGTATCACTAGTACAGCCTTCTCGGAGTACTAGCCAGCTATCACAAACACCCAAACAAAATTAAGTTTGAACAGAACTCTAAGGCTATAATTCAAATAATTAGATAATCTGCCTTTTCAATTTTTAATTAGAGCACGTAGTTTTGGATCCAATTTTTATCGATGGGCCTGCGGGATCAATCGAATGTCTGTTATCAGAAGCGATCGATCAGCGCACTAAACCGGTCCAAAGGGTTGCGGTGATCTGCCACCCTCACCCGATGTTTGGCGGAAACATGCACAACAAAGTGGTGCATACCCTGGCCCGCACCTATCGAGACTTTTCGATACCTACTATTCGATTCAATTTTCGCGGCGTAGGTGCCAGCGAAGGCAGTTACGATGAAGGTGTCGGCGAAGTCGATGACCTGTTTGCTGTTCTCGACTGGCTCTCCGATCATGCTCAACCCCCTGAAATCGAGTTAGCTGGATTTTCTTTCGGCTCATATATCGCCGCAGCCGGTGCAATGCGATTGCAAAATGATGCCCGACTAAAACGGGTTGTTTTGATAGCGCCACCGGTTCATCACTTTGATTTTTCCAGCTATGCAAATCATAGCTGCCCAACCATCGCTGTTCAGGGTATGGATGATGAAGTGGTTCCCGCAGAGCAGGTGATTGAGTGGGTTGAAAAAAATGAATCCTCCATTCAGTTGATTACAATGAACGATACTAGCCATTTTTTTCATGGCCAGCTCGTTGCACTTAAGCAACAACTTCTTAACCACATGAACAATTGAACTGAAACCGTATATTGCAGTAACCCCTATGACCCCCATTGAAAAATACAGAAAAGATCTACAACGTGATGACTTTAATTACGATCCAGCCCAGGAATCTGCAGTAGAACAACTTCAAGATCTCTATGACAGGCTCATAGCACCGCCTCCTGCACCGTCAGGTTTTTTCAAGCGACTTGTAGTGCGCCGCGAAGTTAACAACAAACAACCCGAAACCGGGCTCTATTTCTGGGGTGGTGTTGGCCGCGGTAAGACCTATTTAATGGACCTGTTTTACGAGTGCCTGCCGTTTGAAGACAAGAGCCGAATCCATTTCCATCAATTTATGCAAAAAATTCATCGAAGGCTCAAGGAGCTTGAAGGCACAGAAGACCCATTGAAAATAATCGGTACTGATTTAGCAACCCGAGCACGGGTAATCTGTTTCGACGAGTTTTTTGTTTCAGACATCACCGATGCCATGATTCTCGGTCGACTGCTGGAGCATATGTTTGCCAATGGCATGAGCCTGGTGACCACATCAAACATTATCCCCGACAGCCTCTATGAGAATGGCCTGCAACGGTCACAGTTCCTGCCGGCAATCGCGTTATTGAATCACCATACAAAAATCGTGCGGGTTGACGGCGGTACAGATCACCGATTGCGCGCCCTGAAGAATGCCGAGCTCTACCACTCGCCCCTTGATAGCAGCGCAGAAACCAGCTTGAGCACAAGCTTCCAGCTTCTGAGTTGCTCTGACCTGGAAGACTCTGAACCACTGATTGTAGAAGGACGTGAACTGACGCCAAAACACAGTATCGAGGATGTCGTATGGTTTGATTTCAGCGAACTGTGCGATGGCCCAAGAAGCCAGAATGATTACATCGAGCTAGCACGTATATTCCACACCGTACTGATCAGTGACGTACCGCAATTTGGCCAGGAAACAGAAAACCTGGCGCGACGTTTTATCAATTTAATTGACGAATTTTATGACCGCGGCGTGAAACTGATTCTATCGGCAGAGGTAGCTATCGAGCAGCTCTACAATGGAAAAATACTGACGTTTGAATTTGAACGAACCTGCAGCCGACTATTAGAGATGCAATCAGAGGAGTATCTTGCGAGAGAACATAAACCCTGACTAATCAAAACCATTAAAAAAGGGGAGTTTTTACCCCCCTTTTTTAATGGTTAACACTCATCATTGCCTCAACTCAGCACCGATCAAATTAGATGCCATAGCTGCTACTGCTGATTGATTGCGTATATAGTCACCGGATGCCCAAACCGCATCCCGCTTGGTCTGGTAAGGCCCCATACAACGGCCACCACGAACCGTAAAAAACCATGCAGCATCCGCCTGGAAAAACCTTTCCGATCTTTCGTGGGTTAACTCTACTTCGTTTTCTCGTTTGATGTACATACCTGCCCTCCTACGTTAAGTAACAAAGAGCTGATTTCTCATACGATCAATAGATCGGACCCGAATACAAAACCCAATCTTTACTGGATCGCAACATGACAAAATCATCTGTTTTAGGATGTAACACAACAATACTAGCTGATATAGCTGAGCCCCATTAGAGGGTTTTTGAATAAAGAGTGTCCACACTAGTATATAAAACACCATCGGTTCTGTTGTATACCGGTGACCTTAGTAGATACACTTTTCCAACATTGAGAGATTTATGGTATTTTCTCCAAAATACAGGCCGCCCACACTAAAGCCGTCGCAGAATGCATCATAGCAGGTCAAAATATCGTCTTTTGTGAGCAAAAAAGTACACACTTTCATTTTGGTATAGTTACACTACATTTTTAGAACCAATTATTGTTAGTCGCTCTGGAAAACCGCGCCCAGACACGCCTTTCCAGACGACCGTTATTACCAGGAGGAACAAAGTTTGAGCCCTACTCAGTCGTCGTCAACCCCCCTCAACAGCCAGGAAGCATCACTGCTAGAAACCTACGAAAGATTTAAATCACTCAATTTGAACCTTGATATCACTCGGGGCAAGCCCTGTTCTGATCAGCTTGATCTGTCGGTTGAACTGGATGGAATCCTCGCTGGTAATTACACCAGCCAGCAAGGCATTGATTGCCGAAACTATGGTGGCCTGGATGGCCTTTCCGAGGCCAGGGAGATCGGAGCCTGGCTGCTCGACGCGCCCACCGACGAAATCATCGTTGGCAGCAACAGTAGCCTGACCTTTATGTACCAGTACATATCCCAGGCCCATCACCACGGGTTAGAGGGTGATGGTTCAGCATGGAACACACTGGAGGGCGGCGTACGATTTATCTGTCCTTCGCCTGGCTATGATCGCCATTTCTCAATCTGTGAACATCTTGGCATCGAGATGGTAGCGGTCGACATGATCGGTAACGGACCGGATATGGACCAGGTTGAAGCGCTGATAAAAAACGATCCCTCCATCCGTGGCATCTGGTGTGTACCCAAATACTCCAATCCAACCGGTGATATTTATTCGGATGAAACCATCCAGAGAATTGCCAACCTCGGCAAGATTACCGCATCGGACTTCCGCATTTTTTGGGACAACGCCTACAGCGTTCACGATCTAACGGATCAACCGGCAACTATCGCTGATATTCGACAATTGAGCCTGGCAGCAGGTACTGAAAACAATCTCGTACAATTTGCTTCCACCTCCAAAATCACCTTTGCAGGGGCAGGCATCTCGTTTCTATCCAGCACCAAAAGCAACCTGAAAACCTTCACAGATCACCTGGGGTTCCGCTCAATCGGTCCCGATAAAATCAACCAACTCAGGCATGCGCGATTTTTTGAGCAAGAATCCCAGCTGAAATCGCACATGAAAAAGCATGCTGCCATTATCCAGCCCAAATTCACCCGGGTACTGGAACTGCTGGATTCGGAGCTTGGTGATCAAACCGGAGCAAGCTGGACGCGCCCCGCCGGCGGATACTTTATCTCTTTTAACACGAAACCAGGACTGGCTCGTGAAGTGGTAAAACTTTGTGCAGAAGCGGGTGTAAAACTCACTCCGGCGGGAGCCTCATTCCCCTATGGAAAAGACCCTCAAGACTGCAACATTCGACTGGCACCAACCCTTCCAACAATCGATGAACTGGACCAGGCGATCCGGGTCTTTATCGCCTGTGTGAAGTTAGCAACCGCTCGACCTGCTGACTAACAGGAGAAGGCGATCGGACTGGAGGCGACGACATCTAATCGTTTCTTCCGCCCGGCGTCATGATAGGCGAAGGAAACTGTGTGACTTTGTCGCCCTTAGCCTCATGAATTTTGCTGGAGCCCTCACGCTCAACCTCATCAATCCTGACAATTGAGTGCATCGGAATATAGGTGCGCTTAACACCATCAAATTCGCTCTTAAGCTTCTCCTCACTCGGATCAACCAGCAGTTGGCTGCGTTCACCAAAAACCAGTTCCTCTATTTCAATAAACCCATACAGGTCACTTTGGTAAATATGCCGTGCATACACCTCAAAGACATTGTTTTGGTTGTAAAACACCACTTTGTACACAGGTTGATTGGCCATCACTAACTCTAATCCGGGATTGAAATTCATAACTCAGGAAACAAATATGGTGATTAAGCGCGCACTTTTCAAGCAGTGTCCGTCATTCAATGCTTATTTTCCGCCAACAAGACCACCAGACACAACTAACCTACGCAGCCGGTCCGGATCGAAACCTAGGATTCACCGTTTGTTCAGGGTAAAATCAGCGCCCTTTTTAGCACACCTCCCCCAAGCGGGGCTGCATCATGACCGGAAAATTTCACATTAAAACCCACGGCTGTCAGATGAACGTGTACGACTCCACACGTATCGGCGATCTGCTGCGGGAATCCCACCAGCTTGAAGCCACCGACAATCCCGGTGAAGCGGATCTGTTGCTACTCAACACTTGCTCAATTCGTGAAAAAGCACAGGAGAAAGTTTTTCATCAGCTGGGCCGCTGGCAGGCATTAAAAAAGAAGAACCCAAAACTGATGATTGGCGTGGGTGGCTGCGTTGCCAGCCAGGAAGGCGAAGCGATACGCGAGCGCGCGCCCTATGTGGATTTGGTGTTCGGCCCACAAACCCTGCATCGACTACCGCAGATGATCAGTCAGATTCGTGCCGGCGAAAAAGCAGTAGTAGATATCAGCTTCCCGGAAATTGAAAAGTTCGATAACTTACCCGCACCCAAAATCGATGGCCCCAGCGCCTTTGTTTCGATCATGGAGGGCTGCAGCAAGTACTGCACATTTTGTGTGGTGCCCTATACCCGTGGCGAAGAGGTCAGCCGTCCGTTTGATGACGTAATGCTTGAAATCCGACAGCTCGCTGAACAGGGTGTTCGGGAAGTAAACCTGCTAGGTCAAAACGTAAATGCCTACCTCGGTGAAACCAGCGATGGCGACCAGGCTGATTTGGCTGAACTGATTCCAGCGGTTGCTGCTCTCGAAGGAATTGATCGCATCCGTTTTACCACCTCTCACCCCATTGAGTTCAACGATCGTTTGATCGATGTTTACGCCACCACACCTGAGCTTGTTGATCATCTTCACTTGCCGGTACAAAGTGGTTCAGACCAGATTCTGGCAGCGATGAAACGTGGCCATACCGCGATTGAGTACAAATCGATCATCCGTCGAATACGAGCGATCCGCCCCAATATCAGCATCTCCAGTGATTTCATCATCGGCTTTCCCGGTGAAACCGAGCAGCAGTTTGCGGATACCATGAAGTTTATCGAAGAGATCAAATTTGACCACTCCTTCAGCTTTGTTTACAGCGCTCGACCCGGAACCCCCGCCGCAGAATTACTCGATGACACAGACGAAGAAACCAAAAAGCAGCGCCTCAGCATTCTCCAGTCGAGAATCAGCCAACAGGCTATGATAATCAGCGAAGCGATGGTGGATACCGTACAAAAAGTGCTGGTGACGGGCTATTCCAAAAAAGATCCTGGCCAGCTTCAAAGCCGTACCGAAAACAATCGGGTGGTTAATTTTGCCAGCGCCGATGCAGCACTGATTGGACAGTTTGTTAATCTGAAAATTGTAGAGGCGTTGCCCAACTCACTGAGGGGCATTCAGGTCTAGTACTTCGCCAAACCGGATCAAATAAATCTTCTACTTTTTCTTCACAGACCTGATGATCCGGTATATTCTAGAGGAAAGTCACAACCGCAAAGCCGGTTCATCCCAGATTGAATACACAACCCGAAATCCAGCAACTCCTGCTGGAACCCTACGATGCCAAACGCCTGATCAATCTCTGCGGGCAGTTCAACCAGAATATCAAACAGGTTGAAGA
>JAHRWD010000069.1 GCA_019090315.1 Pseudomonadales bacterium | reverse complement strand
TGCAATCTACCATTGCTAACCTTTCCAGTGTTTCAGAAAACGTATCAGCTTCTCGATCACGTATTCTTGATGCTGATTTCGCTTCGGAAACAGCGGCTATGACTAAAGCTCAGATCCTGCAACAGGCAGGTATCTCAATCTTGAGCCAGGCCAATGCAGCGCCACAGCAAGTATTGTCGTTACTCCAGTAACTGACAATTTACGGCAAATAGCCATGGAAGGCTGGGAGATTTCTCCCAGCCTTTTGCGGTTTTAATCTACAAATACACAACTCGTTTTTTAAAATGCTTGGTGATTATCGTGAACGAACTACATATAAGTTCTATTCCTAAAGTGCAACAGGGGAATTACGCTGTGGGCACAACGTCAGTAAACGATGCTTTGCCGACTAAACCGTTAAAAGCACTTTCCGGTGGCAAAGAGTTGCCATCACCCGACAGCTCAAAAAAAGTAAGTGGGCAGGATCAAGATGGTGACGCGCGAATTAAAGAGCTACGTCAGCCTGGATCTCAACAAACCGAAAAAGTGGTCGATGACCTCAACAAAGCGGCGGTGAGCCTGCGGCGAGATCTTAATTTTAAGGTAGATGATGAGACCGGTAAAAGCATCATTACGGTCACGGATTCAATCACTCAAAAAGTGATTAGACAAATTCCTTCTGAGGAAATTGTAGAGTTGGCTAAAAATTTGCAGTCTATGGTACAGAAAGCAGATGTGGAACCAGGCAATGCGCAGCAGGGTTCGCCCACAGGTTCTCTGCTTAACATAACAGCCTGATTTTTTCGTGTAAATAGAGTATTCAATATGCCGGTTTCAGCGTTAGGTGCGGGTTCAGGGTTAGATTTGAGCGGCCTGGTTGCAGGCCTTGTGAATGCCGAAGGCAGTGGAAGAAAAGCAATTCTTGACCAGCGGGAATTCGATGTCCAAACCGATATTTCTGCATTCGGTACTTTTAAAGCCTCGCTCTCGGAATTCAACTCAGCGATTGATGCTTTGGGCGATATCAGCCAATTCCAGGCACGTACAGCAACCTCTTCAGATAATTCCAGCTTTACCGTATCAGCCTCTACCAGCGCCGCAGCAACCTCTGTAGATATTGATGTGGTGGCTGTCGCTACCGCACACACCCTTACAAGCCTTTCCGAAACCAGCACCAACATTCATATCGGCGGTGGATCACTGACTATAGCGTTGGGGTCAGATAGTTTTACTATGGAGATAGCATCGGGAGCAAGCACCCTGAATGATATACGCGATGCGATTAATGGTGATTCGGACAACGTGGGTGTTACCGCATCGGTGATCAATACCGATAGTGGCGCACAGCTAATTTTGACGTCAAACAAGTTGGGTACAGTTAATGCCATAACGGTCACAACCGATGACGATGATGAAAATGACACCGATACAAGCGGCCTGTCCAGATTAGTAAACATGACATCGACAGCTGCCGTAGATGGTCAAATTACTGTTAACAGTCAGTTAGTTACAAATACTTCCGGAAATACCTACACAGACGTGATCGAAGGTGTGACGATAAATGCGCTAGAAGTCACAGAAGAAACTGAAAAACTAACGGTTGCTCTTGATACAGGTGCGGTCAAAAGTAGCGTTAAAGACTTTATAGAAGCATACAACACACTTAAATCCAGTATCACTGAATTAACTTCATACAATGCCGGCACAGGGCAATCTAGTGCGCTTCAGGGCGATGCGTTGGTGCGCGGCGTCAGTTCACAAATATACAGTTTGTTGACCTCACAGATAGAAGGGATCGATAACGATAAAGATACGCTAACCGAAATGGGCGTAGGGTTCTCCAGCTCCGGTGATCTGGTGTTGGACGATGCTTTGTTTGATGCAGCGCTTGACGACAACTTCAATGATATAGGGCTGTTTTTTGCGGGGTCCGGTACCGCTATTGGACAGCAACATACTCTTGGCTCAACCACCTTTGCAGCAACCTCTACCGTGGTTGGGGACGGCGATTTAACCATCGCGGTTGGTGACACAAGTTTTACCGTAACGATTACCAACGGTAGCAATGATAGCGTGCAGGGAATAGCCGATACGATTAATAATGCAACTGATAACGCAGGCGTCACTGCCTCGGTAGTAGCCGTATCCGGTGGATACCAGCTTCTATTGAGCTCTGATGCCAAGGGCGCAGATACTGAATTAACCATCACCGTTGCTGGTGACGGCGATGGAGACAATGAAGATACATCTGGGTTATCCCAACTGGTCTATGATACCGAGTCGTTGATTACGAACCTTACTGAAGAGCAATCTTCGACAAGAACTGGCGTGACTGGAATCGCATCTGATATTTCAGACCTGTTGGACAACTACCTCGGGTTTCAGGGAATTCTCACTCAAAAGACCGAAACCCTCGACAACCAGCTGCAGAGTATTACTGATGACCGCATACAACTTTCTGACTACATTATAAAGTTTGAGGCTGAGCTTACCGCACGGTTTTCGGCGTTAGATAGTTTGGTCGCTCAGCTGAATACAACGGGTTCATTTTTATCGACTCAACTGGATAACTTAAATAGTCTCGTGACAGGACAAAATAAATAAAACCAATTTTTTTAATAGGTAACCACTTTATGCAATCTCAGCATGCAACAAATCAATATAACTCTGTCGGCATTCAAAGCGGCCTGGAAAGCGCGAGTCCACATACACTTATCCAGATGTTACTGGATGGAGCACTTGGTCGTTTGGCTCTGGCTAAAGGCTATATTGAACGAAATAGCCATGAGGAGAAGGGCAGGGCGATTGGATCGGCCATTTCGATCATTGGCGGATTACAGAGCTCGCTTGATCTCGAAAAGGGTGGAGAGATCGCTGCAAATTTAAATGCACTATATATCTATATGACTGAACGTCTGTTCAGTGCTGGCTCAAATAATGACATCACAATTATTGATGAAGTCTCTACGCTTCTTGAAGAAATAAGAGAGAGCTGGACCGGTATCAAAGCGGCAGTTGACAGCTGATGAGTATGGCTGAATATCGATTTGATAAAATCCGAGAGCAGATGGAGTCTGCTCGGGATAGCGCTGACTATGAGGCTATTGCTCGCCTTGATAAGCAGCTGCATCGAGAGCTGTCGGCAGCGGATATGAAGCAGTTGGCCTCTGACCCCGCACAACTGCATCAGCTGACAGAATTGCTTGACTGGTATCGTTCGGTGATTGAAGTTTATGAGCTCGAAAGAAACGATTTACGTAAAGAACTCAGCTGTCGAACAAAAAATAAAAGTGCGGTAGGTCGCTATCAGGAAGTCGCGTTCGGTAGCGCAATCTGACACATTATCTAGGTACTGGTTGGTCTTGATAGTCTTCGAAGGAACAAGCTAGAACTAAAACACACCCAAATAAAAATCATACGTCTCTAGTATGATCTTCAACCCTTGCATGTGCCTGGTTTTTAATTGATCAGGTATACCCATCGATATATTCCATTGATTCTGTTAACAGGGTTCCGATACCGAGAATTTCGCCTACAATTAAGCACGTGAACGAAAAATTTCAGCATATCTAGAAGGCTTGATATTGATGGCAAAGCAGAATACACCGATTGATTCTTCCCCAGAGGTGTTGGAGGCCACTAACGATATTATTAACCTGATTCAGACCGGAGAATATGCTGAAGCCGACTACCTGCTTGACTCACTGCTACCACAACAATCTCACAATCCGGATATTAACCACCTCAAGGGTTTGGTCGCCTATCACCAGGGTTCGCTTCAGGACGCAGAACAATGGATTCGAAAGGCGATATTTATCAGGCCTGATGTCGCGAGTTATCACAACAACGTTGGCAATATTTATAAAGCCAACGGTGCGCTATCGGATGCGGAAAAATGTTACCGGCGAGCGATGGAGCTTGACCCAAAATCCGCCGATGCGATTAGCAACCTGGGGACTATTTTTCTGGCAGCAGAAAACCCGGAATATGCACTTACGCTTTTTCAGCAGGCTTTATCAATACAAAGAGGTTATATAGAAGCAGAGGTCAATATGAGTTCTGCGTTATTGGCATTGGAACGCTATCAGGAGGTGATTGAACTTTGCACTAGTTTATCGAGCAGGAAAATTGAATCCTCTGTTCTTTTTTCCAACTGGGGTCGTGCGCTCAAAAATAGCGGAAAATTTTTTGACGCGGTTGATATATTTGATCGCGCCGTAGCGCTGTATCCCGAGGACGCAGACTTACACCATATCAGAGGTACATTATTGCGGTTAATCGGTGACCTCGAAGATGGATGGAAAGGGTACCAATGGGAACCTCATTCGACAGAATCTAGCCGAGTAATTTTTGATCTTTCAACCGAGCGTTGGCAGGGGCAGTCGTTAGAAGGACGGACTTTATTGATATACGGTGAGCAGGGTATAGGCGATTAAATTATGTTCGCATCCTGTTTTAGTGAACTCATTTCTCAAGCTACAGCAACCTTTATCTCATGTGAACCGCGCCTGGAACATCTATTTAGGCGCTCGTTTCCAGATGCCACTATCTTGCCTGGATATAGCCTGGAGCAGTTAAAAGGCTACGTTAAAAGCTACGATATTGATCTATGTTGTCCGATGGGTGATATCCCTGTTTATACCCGTCAACAGTTATCCGATTTTAAGGATCCAGTTCCCTATTTGAAACCGGAGCCGGCACTGGTTACAAAATGGCGGCAACGTTATGCCGAGATTGGGTCAGGTATAAAAATAGGGGTCTCCTGGGAGGGTGGAAAGAATGCTATCCAAAAACGTAATCGCTCGATTCCGTTAGCACAGTGGATTGGGTTGTTTGACAGTGCAGGTGTTGAGTTTGTTAATGTTCAATATGGAGACTGTGCAGAACAACTGAATGCTCTTGAGGTGGAGACCGGTGTCGAAATTTATGATTGGCCCGACACCAATGGACTAAAGGAAACTGATGATTTTGCTGCGAAACTAGCGGCGCTGGATCTGGTGATATCCATTGATAATTCCACCGTGCATCTGGCCGCTTCTATGGGTATTGAAACCTGGGTGATGTTACCGATGGTACCTGACTGGCGCTGGCTGCTGGATAGAGAAGACTCACCCTGGTATGGCTCAATAAAATTGTTTCGTCAGTCTTTGGCCAATGACTGGGATCCGGTATTGCAGCAGGTTGTTGAACAACTACGTGGAAAGACTAAAGCTATACCGCTGAACCAGTCACGACCTACGGCACTTTTCATAAACGATACCAGCAACTGGTATCACTGGGGTTGTACCGCAACAAGCTCGGTAATAAGACGACGCCTGAAACAGATTGGTTATGAACTTGATGCTATTCCGATTAAACAAATTGTCAACATGCAACCTCATATAGAGCAGTTTGGTGACTTTGAATCGGAGTCTTTTTTTGAAAAATTCAAACAGGCTAACCATTCCCTGCTTGATGCCTTGTCGGTTCATGATCTTATTATTATCAACGGAGAAGGTTCAATTCATGGCATTAGTACTACTTCACTAAATCTTCTATATATTGCTCATATCGCTAAGCAATGGTTTGGAAAAAACGTTCAAATTATTAACCACTCCTGTTATCCGCTTGAATTGATGGAATGGCAGAATTCCGTTGAGTTCAACCTGTACAGGCAGGTATACCAGCAGCTGGATTATGTTGCGATTCGTGAACCGATCAGTCATCGGCTTATGGACGAGGGGGGTATTTCAAATAGTTTAAGCTTTGATTGTATGCCGCTCTATATAGAGCAGTATGAAGATCAAATCGAAAAAAAGGAACGCTCAGGAGTAGTACTTTCGGGTTCTGTGTGTTGGCTGAAAGATTCGCTTGATGCGATTGCAAAGCTGGTCAAATATTTACAGGGAAAATCCATCGACGTCACGGTTTTGATTGGTGCAAGAGAAAATATGGCATCGGATGATGTGGGGTTTGTGAATGATTTGTACGCACAGCTGGATGGAAACATTATCGTTCGTGTTGCATCCACATTACAGGAGTGGCTAGAAACATTGGCCAATACAAAGCTGCTGATTTCCGGGCGATTTCACCACACGATTGCGGCGGCTATGCTTGACACACCTTTTGTGTTGCTCAATAGCAATACGCCAAAACTAGATGGTGTGTTAGAGCTAATCGGTGGGCCTACACCAATTTCCTTTAGTGATCCTGAGCTGTTTGACAAGTTGTCTTTGGCGATTGATGAAAAATTGCAGGGTGATGTTGATGCACCGCTTAGCAAACAAAAGAAACAACAGCTGTTAGATCTTGCCGAGGTGAATTTTGAGGCTGCGGAACGCTACTTTCAGGAACTTAGCCAGGCAGATTATGTTGATAACGAAGCAGGGGTGAACGAATCTGTAGCCACCGAACTGCCACAGCGGAGCCTGGAAAATACCGAGCATGGATTGCTGTTGTTTGATCATGATGAAAGTCTAATCACGCAATCACTGTTGCGCTATGGTGAGTATGCGATAGATATACGAACACTGTTTGCACAGATGTTGGAAAAAGGTAGTGCGATCGTTGAGTTTGGGTCTGGTATAGGTGTTATAACGGTTGAACTTGCACGACATGTAGGTGAGCAAGGAAAAGTATGGGCCGAGAATAGAGAGCCAAACGAATTTTTGTTGTTGTGTGCAAATCTCGCGCTTAATGAGATCGGTAATGTTGAGTTTTTTGACTCGGTTTCTGACGTGGATCTACCAGAATGTTGCGACGTGGTTTTGTTGAACGGTACACCCTGGACACCTGAACTGGAAAATATTGTCAGGAACAGGTTCGCTAGCAGTCGCCCATTTATAATGGCGCTGGGTGCTATCGAAGGCATGGAAAAGCTACGGCAATTCCCCAACTACACGTTTGTTGAATATGAGGTTGATGTAGCGAGACCTGACAACTTTAAGGATGTGGCGGTAGCATCGGATAACCCGCCGCTACTGTGCCTCGTGGGTGTTCCAACCTGAAAAATTGTTGGCTAAATTTTCGTGCTTTTGTTCCCTTCGGCTTCGCTCTGGGAACGGGGAACGAGAGGCTTGTTTCACTGTGCGTACAGAATTTATACCTGCTCCCTGAGGAGGAAACCGAAAGGAAAAAGCCTGCTCTCATTCCCCGTTCCCTGAGCGAAGCCGAAGGGTCTTGCAGATTACTCAGAGTTAGCAATATACAGTAGGGAGCAATACGACTCTGTTATTCACGCCCTCCATAAATGAACGATAATTTTCCTGTTATGTTCATTATTGTCTATATTCCATTCTGATAGATAAATAACAGATAGTTATTCTAGATTGCTCTAAAAAAATCAGGTAGAGTCGGAAAAACCGACCATACTTTAGGTATCGAAGCCAAATTTTTGACCTTTGGGGAAATCGTAACCGGTGCCTGTGTGATGTTTCTGTTCAGTGGCCAGCGCCGTTGTCTGGTCAGGGTACTGGTGGTTTCTCCGTTACAAAGTGGTCGTTTTTTATCTTTTAGCTAGATCCAATTGCTGCATGAATAGTCCAGCGCCCACCCCAGGTGAGCTGTGAAAGTGAGTGCCTAACATCTTGAAATCGGTTTTTTTATGCAGAGCGAGCCCGTTGTACTGGTTGTTGGTGAACCTACATGTTGTCATCGATTAGAAGTTATTCTTGAGTTTCTGGGAGAGCCGTCCCAACAGATTGAACAGGATCAACTTAATATCCTGATTTCTGGAAATCCGGAAACAGAGTATCAGGTTGCGATGCTTGCACTGCCGGATGCTGATCCAGCAAAAATTACTGATGTAATAAACAGGTTGGATCAATTAAAGCCATCATTACCGATTATTCTGACCCATGGCCTGACTGCCCCTGATGGGCTCGATAGCCGCCTTTCCCAAAAAATAGTGGCAAGCTTTGATCAAACCCTCAGTTATTCGCCAACTGTAGACGCACTGTACCGCGCACAGGTTTTTCGTGATCAGTCTGCAATTGCCGACGCGTCACGTGGCGAGCGCCGCGACCTTCATCTGTTTCGTAGCCTGGTTGGTACCAGCCGTAGCATACGCAATGTACGGGAGATGATGACCCACGTTGCAGATAAAGAGGTCACGGTTCTTATTACCGGTGAATCCGGCAGTGGTAAAGAAGTGGTAGCGCGCAACTTGCACTACCATTCATCACGTCGTGAACATCCCTTCGTACCCATTAACTGCGGGGCAATTCCAAAAGAGCTACTTGAAAGTGAGCTGTTTGGGCATGAGAAAGGAGCTTTTACCGGTGCCATTTCTAGTCGTGCAGGTCGATTCGAGATGGCTCAGGGCGGTACTATATTGCTGGATGAGATCGGTGATATGCCGCTGGATATGCAGGTCAAGATTTTGCGTGTACTGCAGGAACGTTGCTTTGAACGGGTTGGCGGAAACAAATCTATTCCGGCGGATGTTCGGGTGATTGCAGCAACCCATAAAAACCTTGAAGAGATGATTGAAAACGGTGAGTTTCGAGAAGATCTTTACTACCGGCTGAATGTTTTCCCAATTGAGATGCCATCGCTTCGTGAAAGAAGTGAAGATATACCGCTGTTGCTGAATGAGCTAAACAAACGGCTAGACCATGAGCAGGGCGGTGCGATTCGTTTTAACTCCATGGCGGTAATGGCACTATGTCAATACGCATGGCCCGGTAACATTCGTGAGCTAGCCAATTTGGTTGAGCGAATGGCTATTATGCATCCGGGTGCGGTGATAGGTGAGGCGGAGTTGCCACGCAAGTATCGTCAAAATCCTGATGTTGAACCTACTAATCAGGATGAATCTGGTAACGCGCCGCTAGCTATACCTTCGATGAGTGTAGATGCGGTTGCGATGCTGCCTTTGAATGGACTGGATCTCAAAGAGCATTTGGCTCAGTTAGAAAAAGAACTCATTGAGCAGGCGCTGGATATCAGCGAGGGCGTTGTAGCCAGAGCTGCTGAGAAACTTAATCTACGCCGCACGACACTGGTCGAGAAAATGCGTAAGCTGGATATTCAACGCTAACAAAGGTCTACAGCATACTGGGACTTCTTCCCGATATGCCGGTTACCCCATCCCCGAGCCCCCTTTGGGGCCAATCTCTTGTCTGATTCAAAAGCCAGTCGAATTTCTTTCTCATCGCAAGTGATGAAGCGATCGCACCATTCTCGAGAATATACTCTGATTTAACCTCGCCTGAAAAATCGGCACGTTGTTTGCACAAACTCTATTAAACGCAGTATTCGTCAGAATTCCGTCGTACTTATTAGAGATTAATGTCAGATATGTTTACTACAGCCATTTCTACACCGTCACTTCAGTTACTTTCCAAACACGGGAATGAAACTCTTCCGCTATTCGATACTGCGTATGAGCAGTTGGAAAGCCGAGTTAGCGAATTAAACAAGCAGCTCGCCCAGGAGAGTAAAAACAGACTAAAGGAACTGGCGGAAAAAGAACGATTGGCTAACCGCCTGGAAAAGCTGGTTGAGCTGTTACCTGGCGGAGTCATCGTACTGAATCAACGCGGCCAGGTTGCGACCTATAACCCCGCTGCCAAAGATCTACTAGGTGAGCCGCTGACAGGCGAGTACTGGAGCAGCGTAATTGATCGTTGTTTTGCGCCACGTCTGGATGACGGACATGAAGTTTCATTAAAGGATGGCCGTCGCCTCAGTGTTTCTACCAGCTCACTTGATCCTGAGCCAGGGCAGATAATTCTACTTACCGATCAAACTGAAACACGGCTGCTTCAGCAGCGTGTTTCACACGATCAGCGTTTGACTGCGATGGGAAAAATGGTGGCATCCCTGGCTCACCAGATCAGAACACCACTCTCTACCGCAATGTTGTACGCCGGCCACCTTAAAAATAGCCAGCTCAACCCTGAGCGTGTACCTGAATTTGCCGAAAAGCTACTTTCACGATTAAAAAATATGGAGAAGCAAGTCAGCGATATGCTGGTTTTTTCTCGTCGTGACATTGCGATAACAGATCGCTCAACTATTGAAGCCTTTTTTGAAGAGTTGACGATTGCAGCGGATCAGCCTTTGGCGGATTCATCATCGGTCATGACAATGGATATACAGACACCGGCTGTCGAATTCATGTGTCACCGGGAGTTGCTCAGCGGAGCGATCTTAAATCTGATCATGAATGCGATTCAGGCCGTAGAGACCAACGCTAAAATCGAACTTAGCGCGAAACTGGTGGATCAACAGTGGTTGGAAATTTGTGTTTCTGACCATGGACCCGGTATTGATCCAACGATTCAGAACCGAGCGATGGAAGAATTTTTTACCACAAAAAGTAATGGAACCGGACTGGGTTTAGCAGTGGTGCATTCTGTAGTGAATGGACACAAAGGCCAGTTCTGGATTGATTCCACTTCTACTTCAGGCTCCGGCACCAGGGTATTTATTCGTTTGCCGGTCTGTATGAATGAACAGTTTGAAGAATGTGGCTTGAATGATGTGGAGAAGCTGGCATGAATCAAAACGGTGCCAATATACTGGTTGTTGAAGACGACCGGGAACTACGGGAAGCGGTAGTAGATACCCTTGAACTGGACGGATGTTTGGTGAAGTCGGTTGATTCTGCCGAGCGAGCCATCGCCAGTTGTAAAGATCAGCATTTCGATATGGTGGTCTCAGACGTCAATATGGGTGAAATGGATGGTTACCAGCTGCTGGAACAGCTACAGAAGACGTATCCGCTTATGCCTGTTGTGTTGATGACAGCTTATGGAAGCATTGAACGTTCTGTTTCCGCCATGCAAACCGGTGCAAAAGATTATTTGGTCAAGCCATTTGAACCGCAGATTCTGGTGGATTGTGTTAAGCGTCACGTATCGGTTGAAAGTGGCTCTAAAAGCCAATCAGGTCCAATCGTAGTACAGGCAGAAAGCCAACAGCTTTTTAAACTGGCAACCCGTGTAGCCAAGTCGGATTCAAGCGTTCTGATCTGCGGTGAGAGTGGAACAGGAAAAGAAGTATTAGCGCGTCATATTCATGACGAGTCACCCCGGAAAAATGGCCCCTTTGTAGCCATTAACTGCGCGGCTATTCCAGAGAATATGCTTGAGGCTACACTGTTTGGCCATGAAAAAGGCTCATTTACCGGTGCGCATCAAAGTGCTGCGGGTAAGTTTGAACAGGCTGATCACGGTACGCTTTTACTGGACGAGATCAGTGAGATGGATCTTGGGCTGCAAGCAAAAATTCTGCGGGTTTTACAGGAAAGAGAAGTTGAAAGAATAGGTGGAAGAAAGACCATCAAACTAGACCTTCGGGTGATAGCGACTACCAACCGTGATATCAAAAAAGAGGTGGCCGAGGGTCGTTTTCGAGAAGATCTTTATTACCGTATCGGTGTGTTTCCACTGACCTGCTTACCACTACGCAACCGCACCGCGGATATCCTGCCTTTGGCCAATAAGTTTCTAGAAAGTTATTGCCAAAAAATGGGCAGATCAATTTGTCATTTTTCTGATTCGGCGAACAACTGGTTGCTCAGCTATTCCTGGCCGGGAAATGTCAGGGAGCTTGAGAATGTCGTCCAGCGGGCATTGATACTACAGGAAGGAAATTCCATCAACGCGGTAGATTTAATAGTTGAAGAGAATGAGCTTGCATCGAATCTGTATGAATATACAGAAACCGTAGAAACGGATGATGCCGTAGATACGGATATCAAACATCTTTCGAATCGCGTGCAAAACCGAGAATTTGAAGTGATATTACAGGTGTTGAAAACTGAAGGTGGTAATCGTAAAGGCACTGCAGAGCAGCTGGGAATCAGCGCGCGAACGCTGCGTTACAAATTAGCAAAAATGCGTGACCAGGGTATTGATGTAGAAACCCTGGCAGCTGTTTGAAAACAGACGCGACCAAAAACTTCAACAAACTGAACGGTAGATTAAAGGGTAGTCAAAATGGATGTCGGTAGAGTAGACGTAAATCAGGTGTTATCTCAAATGCGCAACATGCGCGCAGAGATGCCCAATGCAACCCATGGTATTGATCAGGTAAATGGCAATTCCGGAATATCGAAACTCCAGGGTCTTGAGGGAACACAGGAAACCGGGTTTGGTGAGATGTTATCGAACTCGATAAATGCAGTGAATGAACTGAGTGATCAATCGACCCAGCTATCGAGCGCCTATTCCCAGGGTGATCCCAACGTAGATATTACCCAGGTGATGGTTGCCATGCAGAAATCCAAAATCTCCTTTGAAGCGGTAACACAGGTTAGGAATAAACTGGTTACTGCTTACAAAGATATTATGAATATGCCTGTTTGATCACATATCACTGTATCGGCTACTGAGAACTGACAATTGATTAACCGAATCCACATCCTACGTGCAATAGAAAATAGAGAAAATTTTCCGATGAGTTTTATACCGAAAAACAAGAGGCATAGTTGATCATGGCTAATGAAGCGTCGATGTCCACTAATAATGATCTTGCCGGCGGTTTTATGAACCTGGATATAGTGCGACAACTGGGTCTGATGCTCGGTTTGGCGGCCAGTATTGCCATCGGTTTTGCCGTCGTACTCTGGTCACGGGAGGAGGCGTACACGCCAATTTATCCAAATATGGAATCCCATAACGTGGGTGAAGTGATGGACCTGCTTCAATCCAACCAGATACCCTACAAAATCGAAACCGGTAGTGGTGTGTTGATGGTTGCCGAGGACAAAGTACATCTGGCGCGAATCAAACTGGCCGCAGAAGGTATCAGTGGCTCCTCAAATAAAGGTTTTGAACTGCTTGATAAAGAGCAGGGCCTGGGTACTAGCCAATTTATGGAAACTACCCGCTATCGACGTGGGCTTGAGGGTGAGCTAGCCCGAACCATTATGAGTATGCAGGGGATACGTGGATCCCGGGTACATCTTGCTATTCCTCGTTCTACGGTATTTGTTCGAACGGCGCGTAAACCCAGGGCATCGGTATTCCTGGAACTGAATTCCGGTCGTCGTATTGGTGAAGAAAAGGTTCAGGCGATTGTAAATCTGGTTGCTTCCTCAGTTCCTGAGCTGGATCCGGGTAGTGTCACCGTAGTCGATCAAAAAGGGCAGTTGCTATCGAGCAACCAAAGTTCCGGAGAGATGATGCTGGCGGGCAAACAGTTTGATTACAGCCGTAAACTTGAAGAGGTTTTAAGCCAGAGAATCCACAGAGTTGTCGAGCCGATGCTGGGTATAGGTCATTTTACTGCAGAAACTTCTGTTGATGTCGACTTCAGCCAAATTGAAAAAACCAATGAAGACTATATACCGCAACGTGAAATGGTTCGTAGCGAGCAGACCCTGGAGGAAGTAAATTCTAGCAGGGCAGTTGACGGAGACCCCGGCGAACTGGTAAATCAGCCCGATGATGCAGCTGGTAATGGCGCATCGGATCATCGGAGAACCCAATCTACCCGTAACTTTGAGCTGGATAAAAGCATCAGTTATACCAAGTTCCAGGTGGGTAATATTCGCAAACTATCCATTGCGGTAATGGTTGATGACCTTGTCGATAACAGTGATGCAGCGGCCGCTAGTGGACGCAGACCCTGGGACGATGCGGAACTGGAAAAACTTACAGGTCTTATTAAAGGTGCAGTCGGCTTTGACGAAGCACGAGGTGACACCATCAACGTAATCAACAACACATTTTTATTGCCTGAGGAGATTGGTGAGATTGAAGAAGCGCCCATCTGGGAGGCACCCTGGGTGTTCAGTGCTGCCAAGCAGGGTCTGGGTGGATTATTTGTATTGATTCTTGTGTTTGGTGTGCTGCGACCAATTCTTAAAAGCCTTTCAGAAGCGGGTAGCCAGGCAAAACTGGCGACCATCTCTCCTATGGAGGCACTTCCAGCGGCGGATGATATCGCTGCTGAAAAAATTGCACAGGAGGAGCAGTTTCTATTGCCCGCCGGGGATGATGGATATGAAGCCAAATTAAATGCAGTGAAAGGTCTGGTGGCGGAAAATCCGAACCAGGTAGCTCAGGTTGTACAGGGGTGGGTAACAGATAATGAATAGTCCAGAAGCGAATGCAGCCCCTACACCGGTTGAAAAAGCGGCCATTTTATTGATGACGCTTGGGGAGGAAGAAGCAGGAGCTGTGCTCAAAAATATGGGCCCAAAGGATGTGCAAAAAATTGGTCTGGCGATGAGCAACTTGAGTAATATTCAGCGCGAATCGGTTGACAATGTGCTGGATGAATTTTTTGGTGATATCGGTAACCAGACCGGGCTCGGGATGGGTAACGATGACTATATCCGCAATATGCTGGTATCCGCTTTGGGTGAGGATAAAGCCGGTACCCTCGTCGACCGTATTTTGCTGGGTGGTAATACCACCGGACTGGATACCCTTAAATGGATGGACGCGCGCTCGGTTGCAGCGGTGATCCGTTATGAGCATCCCCAAATTCAAAGTATTGTGGTGGCCTATCTGGATTCAGATCACGCCGCCGATGTGCTCTCCCATCTCGATGAAAAAATGCGTCTGGATATTATGATGCGTGTAGCAGGGCTGGAATCAGTACAGCCCGAAGCACTTGCAGAATTGAATAGCATTATGGAACAGCAGTTTTCTGGTGGTAGCGGCCGACAGGCTGCCAATATCGGTGGTGTTAAATGTGTAGCGGAGATCATGAACCACATCGATACCACGGTTGAAGCTACGCTGATGGAATCGATCAAAGATGAAAATGAAGAACTGGGCACCAGTATTCAGGATTTGATGTTTGTATTTGATAACCTCAAAGAGGTTGATGATACCGGCATACAGGCGCTGCTCAGGGAAGTTTCCTCGGATGTACTTATTTTGGCGCTTAAAGGTGCGGATGATGAGATGAAGGAGAAAGTGTTCTCCAATATGTCCAAACGTGCTTCGGAACTGTTACGAGATGATCTGGAAGCCAGAGGGCCGGTGCGATTGAGTGACGTTGAAGGTGCACAAAAAGAGATACTGGTGATCGCGCGTAGAATGGCGGACTCCGGAGAAATCATGCTGGGCGGCGGTGGTGCTGAGGAGATGATCTGATGAGCAAAGCGGCAGCTACATTGTTTATGAACCCAAAAGATGGCTATGAATCATGGAAGATGCCAACCATTCGCGCCCGTGATGGCCTGGTAATCGGTGCCGGTGATAATGAGCTGGGTGATGAACTACTTCGAATACCTGAATTTCAAAAAGAGCTGGAACAGCTAAAAGAGGAAGCACGGGCGGAAGGTTATAACCAGGGCAAAGAGCAGGGATATCGTCAGGGCCTGAATCAGGGAAAAACGGAGATCCAGATAATTGGTGATCGCCTAAATGGAGTTCTCAATAATTTGATGGAGCCGATTCATCTGCAGGATGAAGCACTTGAATCCGCGATACTCAATATGGTGGTTAGTATTGCCAGGCAGGTGGTTTCAGAAGAAGCGGTGAAATCTCCTGAAAATCTCCATCAGGTCATTCAGTCCGCGCTGAATGCCTTGCCAAGAGGCGCAGAAAATATTCAGGTTTATCTAAACCCGGATGATAGAAAACTGTTAGCGGCAGTGGGTAACCTTCCGGATAGCTATCAGGATATTCAAACAGACAGCCAACTCTCCAGAGGCGGATGCCGAATAGAAACCAGAGAATCTACGGTTGATAACAGCCTTGATTACCGGTTTCGGCAGGCGATAGCGCAACAGGTGCGTAAGCAATATTCCAGTGAACAGATGGCCACGCTTTCAGATGCGGTTGAGCTACCGGATCAAGCATCAATTCCATCCGAATCAGAACAGCTAGAGCCAGCAGAACAGTCTGAGCTAGCAAAAAGAACCACTGGAAATGATCCAGAATGAGCCGTATCGAGTTAGTCGATAGAATTGCAGGTAATCACAACCAGCCGGTTGAAGCAATAGAACCAGCTGTTGAAGGGTATTTGACCCGAATGGTCGGCTTAACGTTAGAGGCGGTAGGTTTCCACGCTTCGGTGGGTGAGTGTTGTGGTATCGAGCGTAAAGATGGCAGCCTGATTCAGGCTGAAGTGGTTGGGTTTTCCGATTCCAAAATATTCCTCATGCCGGTCGAGCATACCGACGGACTGCACCCCGGTGCGCGAGTGGTTCCGCTGGAAGATTTGAGTAAAGTTCGGGTTGGTGATGGTTTATTGGGCCGCGTACTCGATGGCCGGGGCGAACCACTGGATAGCCTTGGGCCTATTACCGATGGTTTGCGGGTTTCATTGACAGCGAAAACGATTAATCCACTTCAACGACGTATCGTAAGCGAGCCACTTGACGTAGGTATACGGGCTATCAACTCGATGATTACCATGGGCAAAGGTCAACGTATTGGTCTGTTTGCAGGCAGTGGTGTTGGTAAAAGTATGCTGCTGGGCATGATGACCCGATATACCGAGGCGGATGTGACCGTCGTCGGTTTGATCGGTGAACGTGGTCGAGAAGTAAAAGAATTTATTGAATCCAGCCTGGGGGAAGAGGGCCTTCGGAAATCGGTGATTGTAGCCGCGCCTGCGGACGATACCCCTTTGATGCGTTTGCGAGCCGCACAGCTGGCTACCCGTATTGCGGAGCATTTTCGTGATCAGGGAAAAAGTGTACTGCTACTCATGGATTCACTGTCCCGCTATGCCCAGGCTCAGCGGGAGATCGCATTGGCGGTAGGTGAACCACCTGCTACCAAGGGTTATCCGCCTTCTGTATTTGCCAAACTGCCACAATTGGTTGAGCGCGCAGGAAACGGTGCCGAAGGCAGTGGTTCTATTACCGCGGTGTATACCATTCTTGCTGAAGGTGATGATCTACAGGATCCGGTTGTGGACGCAGCCCGGGCTATTCTCGATGGTCATGTGGTGTTATCTCGAACTCTGGCGGATGCCGGACATTATCCGGCCATTGATATCAGTGCTTCGGTCAGCCGAGTGATGACATCGGTAGTGGATAAGGAACACATGTCGGCTGCGATCAAACTCAAAAAACGTTACTCTAAATACCAGCAGGTTAAAGATCTTGTCAGTGTTGGTGCATATGCCCACGGCCAGGATCCGGAAACCGATCTATCGATCCAGCAGATGCCGATAATCGAACAGTTTTTACAACAGCCCCTGAATGAAGCGGTAAGTTTTGCCCAGAGTTCAAGTCAGATTCAGCAAATGATGACAGATGTCTCGATCGCCAATGAACCGGCGGCATAACGGGTTACTGCGCTGGGTTATTTTGATGAATGGCTTAATGGATTTTTGGTGTAGCCTCAATGTCCTCAGATAAAAAGCGATCCCAACGGCTCAAGCCGGTACTGGACCTCGCCAAACTAAACCTTGATAAAGCAGAAGCGGAGATGGGACGCTGCCGCCAGCTATTGTCGCAGGAACAGCAGAAGTTAACGGGGTTGATCACCTATCAGGGTGAGTACCATGAGATGGTGCATGGCAATACCGGTGCTTTGGTTTCTGCTAGTCAGTTACAGATGACCCAGGCCTTCCTTAAGCAGCTTCAGACTGCAATTGAACAACAACAGCACCACATCACCGCCATTGAACGTCAGCTGGAAATCGTGACTGAAAACTGGCGACAGCGCTATGGAAACAGTGAAGCGATTACAAAAGTGATCGATTCCGCAAAGACAGAAGAGCGCGCAGAGCTGGATCGGAAGCAACAAAATGAGACCGACGATATCGCTCAGATGAGATTTTTCTCATAAATGGCTTCCTTTTCCCCCTCCTTTGTATCTTTTTTTTAGCACGATCGGCCGCCTTCGCTATACCTCTGAAAACCAAATCCGTTACAATCTGATCCTCAAAATAATAAAAGAACCACGCCAGGTGTTATCTGGTTAGCTGTGATCTGTTCGTTTTATAGATGTGCAACGACACCATATGCATGACGGTTCGATGTCTGAGGGGACCTCACTGTGAAAAAACTGTATACCCTGTTAGCTAGTGTTTTGCTGCTACTACCTGTTTCAGCTATAGCTGAAGAATCACAACTCAACGGTGCTGATACCGCCTGGATATTGACCTCCACCGCACTTGTTCTGTTTATGACGTTACCCGGTCTAGCCCTTTTTTATGGTGGCCTGGTTCGTGTCAAAAACGTGCTGTCGGTACTCATGCAATGTTTTGCAATTACCGGATTAGTGACCATTTTATGGGTTGTGGTTGGTTACAGTTTGGCCTTTGGTGAAGGCAACGCATTTATTGGTGATTTTAGCCGGGTGTTTATGACCGGAATCACAAGGGATACCCTGTCCGGTACCATCCCTGAATCTCTTTTTGCGCTGTTCCAGATGACCTTTGCGATCATTACCCCTGCATTGATTGTTGGTGGTTTTGCCGAGCGTATGCGCTTTTCCGCAATGCTGCTGTTTTCTGCACTCTGGGTATTGCTAGTGTACGTGCCTATTACTCATTGGGTGTGGGGCGGTGGCTGGCTGGGTGAAATGGGACTTTACGATTTTGCCGGCGGAACGGTTGTACATATTACCGCGGGCGTAGCAGCACTGGTTGCTGCACTGGTACTAAAGCCGCGGATCGGTTTCGGTTCAACACCATTGCCGCCACACAATATGACGATGGTGATGACCGGTGCCGGGATGTTATGGGTAGGCTGGTTTGGTTTTAACGGTGGTAGTGCATTGGCGGCTGACGGTAATGCGGCAATGGCGATATTTGTCACCCATGTATCCGCATCGATGGGCGCGTTAACCTGGATGGTTATGGAATGGAAACGCTTTGGTAAGCCCAGTGCTTTGGGTGTTGCCACCGGCATGGTAGCGGGTTTGGGAACCATCACGCCTGCTTCCGGTTTTGTAGGTATTGGCGGCGCTGTGGTGATAGGGCTGTTGGCTGGTTTTGTCTGTTTTAATGCAACCATGTACATTAAAAATGTACTAAAAATTGATGATTCACTGGATGTATTCCCGGTTCACGGGGTCGGTGGAATACTGGGTACGTTGTTAGTCGGGGTATTTGCTTCTACAGAGCTGGGGCTTTTCAGTGGCTTTGGTTTTGCGGACGGTATCACCAGCATAGCTGGGCAGCTTAAAGTCCAGTTCATAGGTGTTGCCGCGACAGCAACTTATACCGCTCTGCTAACCTGGGGAATCCTTAAAGTGGTTGGTCTGGTTTCAGAACTTCGTGTTGATCAGGATGAAGAGGTTGAAGGTCTTGATATCGTGTTACACGAAGAGCGAGGGTACGACCTCTAGAATGTAGAGTTCTCAACATGGAGTTGCCTTAAAGTGGTTGCTAGCTAAGTATCGCTGGCATTAATCAACGGCAGCTACATGATGTCGAGATACAAAAACCCGCTACCTGTTTGGTAGCGGGTTTTTTTTGCCAAAATAAAGATAAGACATAGAATTCGTAGGGATTAATCTGAATGTTTTTTTAAGAAAAACAGCTGGTTTTAGTGGAAAGCTGAATGTGAGCTGCTACGTTTAAGTTAGACAAGAATAGCAGTTCAGATATTGGCTTCTGGATAACAGGTGAAAACTTTTATGAAACTGGACAGTGATTTGTCAATTCGGAATGCTGAACTGCTTTATGCAGCTTTTGAAAATGAGTACGAAAAGGGTGCTGATGTGTCGCTTCATGCGAGTGATGTGGAGCGCATTGATACCACTATATTTCAGATTATTGTTGCTCTGAAAATGAAGTTGCAGTCAGAAAATATGGATCTAAACATTATCGAACCTTCGGCCGAGTTTATTGATTCAGCCGAACTATTGGGGTTAGCCAGCATGCTGGAACTGGCCCCAAACCAACATTGAGCAGGAGTGTGTAAAAAGTGTCAGTTGTATTAGCCGTAGATGATTCCGCTTCAATGCGCCAAATGGTGTCTTTCACACTCAAAACCGCTGGTTTTGAGGTGATTGAAGCAGTGGATGGAGTAGATGCTCTCGCCAAAGCAAAGGGCAAGCAGGTCGATCTGGTTGTATCAGATGTCAATATGCCAAATATGGACGGTATCCAGTTGATCTCTGAACTCCGTTCATTGCCTCAATACAAATTCACCCCGATGTTGATGTTGACCACAGAGTCTGGTGGAGACAAAAAAACAGCTGGGAAAGCGGCTGGGGCAACCGGATGGATTGTTAAACCATTCAACCCCGACCAACTGGTCAAAACGGTTAAAAAAGTGCTGGGGTAAACATGTCAATTGATATGGAGCAGTTTCATCAGGTGTTCTTTGAGGAAAGTCTCGAAGGGCTAGATGTGATGGAATCATCGTTAATGGAACTTCAGGAAGGGAAGGTTGACGCTGAGGTAGTGAATTCGATATTCCGCGCCGCACACTCTATTAAGGGCGGTAGCGCAACTTTTGGATTTGCAGCGGTAGCGGAATTTACCCACGTGCTGGAAACCTTGTTGGATGAGGTTAGACAGGAAACTCGCCAAATCACCGCCGAAATTATCGATCTACTTCTCCAGTCTGTAGATTGTTTACGGGATCAAATGAGCGCTCTGGAGCAGGGCGAATCAGCAGATTCTGCACAAAGCCATGAGTTAAAACAGAGCTTTCAGAAAATTCTCGATGCAGATGATTCAGATGCTGGTTCAGTTAAGCCGGATCAGGGTGTCGATAGCAATTCCGAAAGCAGCCCTGGCTGGTCGATATTTTTTAAACCGGAAATTGAAATTGTACAGTCTGGTAATGAGCCGTTGCGAATGTTTCGTGAACTGGCTCTGTTGGGAAAATTAGAAACGACGGTGCATATGGATGCGCTGCCTTCCTTTGCCGCGCTGGAACCTGAAAACTGCTACCTGTACTGGGATCTGAAACTATTTGGAATTGATATTTCTGAAGCCCAAATCAAAGAAGTGTTTGAATGGGTTGAGGATGAAGCGGAAATCAGAATTGAATCACTTGATGCGGAATCAACCGCAGCCGACGAAGCGATTGATTCCGCAGAAGGTATGGGTGCATCCCAGCTTTCAGAAGTAGCGCAGGAAGAGGGAAATAATGCTTCCGTCACGGAAATTTCCAAAACCAACTCCTTTGCGAAGCGGGAATCTGCTTCAATTCGTGTTGGTATTGACAAGGTTGATGAACTTATCAATACCGTTGGTGAACTGGTAATTACTCAATCGATGTTGAGTGCAGTAGGGGAAGATTTCCAGATGGATCAATTAGCCCGGCTACAGCATGGGCTAAATCAACTCGCTCAGAACACACGCGAGCTGCAGGAGAGTGTGATGCGCATTCGAATGCTTCCGATTAGTTTCTCATTTAATCGCTACCCCCGAATGATTCGTGATCTCGGCAAACAACTCGATAAAAAGGTCGAGCTGGTTATGGTTGGTGAACAAACGGAGCTTGATAAAACGGTACTCGAAAAAATCGGCGATCCACTGACGCATCTGGTTAGGAATTCGATGGATCATGGCATTGAAAGCCCGGAAGAGCGCATTGCAGCAGGTAAATCCGAAACTGGAATCATCACATTAAAAGCATCCCATCAGGGCGGCAACATTGTGATTGAAATTATCGATGATGGTAAAGGTCTTGATCGAGAAAAAATCCTCGAAAAAGCGATAGAAAAAGGTCTTCAGCAGCGAGGAGATCATCTGACCGACGAGCAAATTTATCAGCTGATCCTTAAGGCAGGATTCTCCACAGCTGAACAGGTCAGTGATGTTTCAGGTCGTGGGGTAGGTATGGATGTGGTGCGCCGAAATATCCAGGAACTTGGCGGTAGCATTAATATCGATTCTCAACAGGGACAGGGTTCAACCATTACCATCCGGCTTCCTCTTACCCTGGCAATACTGGATGGACAACTGGCAAGGGTCAGTGATCAGATATTTGTGTTTCCGCTGGTTTCTATCATTGAGTCATTGGAGCTGCAAGGTATTGAAGTCAGAAAGGCAGCGGGGGGCTGTGATCTGATTAAGCTGCGTGAAGAATATATCCCCGTGGTGTACTTGTCCGAAGTATTTGGTATTTCAAGCCAACCCACCTCACTCGAAAATTCACTGCTAGTGGTGGTGGAAAGTAACAACGAAAAAATTGGTGTGGTGATTGATGATCTGTTGAGTCAGCAACAGATTGTAATTAAAAGCCTTGAAGAAAATTACCAAAAAGTAGAAGGGATTTCAGGTGCGACTATTCTTGGTGATGGTCGGGTTGCACTTATTGCCGATATAGGGGAGCTGATAAAGCTTTCCGGTGCGACTCATCTAAATAAAATGGAAGCAGGGAGTACAACTTTCCCGGCTGACCCACAGGCAGCTTGAGGCTCAAATAATGAATAGTGTTGAAAGTGTAGAAAACGAAGCGAATGGACTGTTGCAACAGGGCGAGCATGGTGTTGATCAGTACCTGACCTTTGTGATGGAGGATGATGAATACGGTGTCGATATTTTATGTGTTCAGGAAATCAGGGGTTGGGAAGATACAACTCCAATTCCCAACGCGCCAGGTTTTGTAAAAGGCGTGATTAATCTGCGCGGCACGATCGTTCCGATCATTGATATCAGGCAATGTTTTAATATGCAGGAAACGACTTATGGATCACTTACCGTAGTCATCGTGCTTCGTGCAAATCATGAAGCTGGAAGCCGCACGATCGGGATAGTTGTGGATGCGGTTTCAGATGTACACTCTTTTTCTGAATCAGATTTACATAGTCCACCAAGCCTCGGAAATTCGGTGAATACCTCTTATATAAAGGGGTTAGCACAGGCGGGACAAAATATGGTTATTTTGCTGGATATTGATCGAGCCCTTAATTTTGACGAGTTGCAGGGCTTTATGGACGTGCAGCCGGAAGCAGATGCTGCGCCTTCAAACTCGTGACAAGCGCATTGCTCAGACAAAAATTCTGAACTGATAAATAGAAACCTTTCGCAAATTTAATTCATCAATACGGAACAACAGGGAACTACCCATGAAAATATTTGATGCCTTTACTATCAAGCAACAATTACTGTTTGCGGTACTTTTACCGGTAGTCGGGTTTTTAGTGCACACCTATTCGTTGAGTGGCATGGACTACTCATTCACTGGCCCGCTAGCATTTCTGCTGGCGACTATCGCCGTCAGTCTGACCTTACTATTTAATATTATGGAATCATTGGGCGATACCGGTGGTGGTGACAGTATAAGACAGCAGGAAGCGCTGAAGGTATGTGACACCAATATCATGATCGCAGATCAGGATAACAACATTGTCTACATGAACGATTCTGTCGAGAAGATGTTTCTCGATAATCAGGATGAATTGAGTAAACATTTGTCAGCTTTTAACGCTTCCACTCTGATTGGTTCCAATATGGATATTTTCCATAAAAATCCCAGTCACCAACAGGGTATGGTTGAAGGGCTACGGGGTCTGTATAAAGCGCAGATATCAATTGGTGAGTTAACGTTTAGTTTATTGGCGACACCTATTTTTGATAAAAATAATAAACGAACCGGCACAGTAGTTGAGTGGGGAGATATGACCGCAGAGCTTGCGATGGCTGCGGAGCAGGAACGCCTCAATGCAGAAAACTTACGCGTTAAACAGGCGCTGGATTCAGTATCTACCAACGCGATGATTGCCGACGGTGGAAACAATATCGTCTATATGAATGACGCAGTGCTGGAGATGATGAAAACCGCTGAATCAGACATTAAGGTGGATCTACCTAACTTCAACTCCAATGAACTGTTAGGGCAAAATATTGATGTGTTCCATAAGGATCCATCCCACCAACAGATGATGCTGGAAAAATTGCAGGATACTTATAGTACATCGATCGCTGTCGGTGGCCGTACCTTCAACCTGATTGCCAACCCGATAATTGATGAAGAGAAAACCCGTATAGGCACAGTAGTTGAATGGGCCGATATCACCGCTGAGTTGGTAAGAAAGCAAGAAGAGGAGCGATTAGCAGCTGAGAACCTACGCGTTAAACAGGCGTTGGATTCAGTATCTACTAACGCCATGATTGCCGATGGCGGAAACAATATCGTTTATATGAATGAAGCGGTACTGGGCATGATGAGTGCGGCCGAGTCCGATATCAAACAAGATCTGCCAAATTTCAACTCCAGTGATCTTTTGGGTCAAAATATTGACGTGTTCCATAAGGATCCATCCCACCAACAGATGATGCTGGAAAAATTGCAGGATACTTATAGTACATCGATCACTGTCGGTGGCCGTACCTTTGAGCTGGTTGCCAACCCGATTATTGATGATGAGCAAAATCGTATCGGTACCGTAGTTGAGTGGGCCGATAAAACTGACGAGCTGGCGGTAGAGGTTGAGATTGATCAACTGGTATCGGCTGCGGTAGCGGGTGATCTTTCCAGGCGATTAACCATTGATGGAAAACAGGGCTTTACCCTTAATCTTTCTGAAGGATTGAATAAATTGATGGGTATCTGCTCAGAAGTGATTACCGACGTATATGAGGTGATGACTGAAGTATCCAAAGGGTCATTAACTCAGAAAGTGGAACGTGAATACGAAGGTGAGTTTGATGCTCTGAAATCAACCATCAACGATACGGTCGATAAATTAACGGAAATTATTTCGGGTATTCGTGAATCTGCAATTACCGTTAGTGGTGGTGCTCAGGAAATTTCCCAGGGCAATACTGACCTTAGTCAGCGTACAGAAGAGCAAGCTTCATCACTGGAAGAAACCGCATCCAGTATGGAAGAGATGACCAGTACCGTGAAACAGAGTGCTGAAAATGCAATAGAAGCGAATGGTCTGGCTTCCACAGCCAAGGATAAAGCCGAGCGTGGCGGAGAGGTAGTTAGACACGCGGTTATAGCGATGGAAGCGATTAGCGACTCCAGTAAAGAGATAGCTGACATCATTGGTGTGATTGATGAGATTGCATTCCAGACTAACTTACTTGCCCTGAATGCTGCGGTTGAAGCCGCAAGGGCAGGAGAGCAGGGTCGAGGATTTGCGGTTGTGGCAGGTGAAGTGAGAAGTCTTGCAGGCCGATCAGCAGATGCGGCGAAGGATATTAAAGCGCTCATTCGAGATAGCGAAGCCAAGGTTTCTGAAGGTGCTCAGTTAGTCAATGAATCCGGCAAAACCCTGGAGCAGATTGTTGAGGCGGTCGAAAAAGTTAGCACAATGGTGAATGACATCAGTGAAGCGACTACCGAGCAAACCAATGGAATCTCCCAGGTAAATATCGCGGTGTCGCAAATGGATGAGATGACGCAGCAGAACGCCGCGTTAGTGGAGCAGGCAACCGCAGCAAGTGAAGCGATGGCCGAGCAAGCGCAGGGCATGTCTACCATGGTAAGTTTCTTTACTCTACCTGGGCACGCAGCTTCGGCAGCAGCGGGTGGTGTGGTTTCCGCACCGGTCGCAAGTGAACCGGTTTCATCTGCTGAGCATCATGCCGTAAATTCGGATCTCTCTTTTACCTCTGGGGGTGATGAGTGGGAGGAATTTTAAGGTCTCAACTTTCATATTCCATATTCCATATGAAGTAGTTCATTGCTTTTAGTTTATTAGTGAAGTGCTGCACAGGAAAGTGCGGCAAGAGGTTCCAAAATGTCAAATGCTGCTCAACCCGTACAGATGAATGACCGCGAGTTTCCGATGAGCGATCATAATTTTAGTACCATCGCAAAAATCGCATATCAGTACACCGGAATAAAACTACCTGAACAGAAACGGCAGATGATCTACAGTCGCATCGCCAGGCGGATCAGGGCTTTAAATCTGGCGAATTTTGATCAGTATTGTGAAATTATTAGTGATAATAAGCATGCTGAATTTAATGAATTTATCAACTCTATCACCACTAACCTGACCTCATTTTTTCGAGAAAATCATCATTTCGAATATCTTGAGTCCACCATTATCCCTCACCTGAAAAAAATCCATGAGAGGGATCGCAGAGTGCGGGTATGGTCAGCTGGTTGCTCCACCGGAGAAGAACCCTATTCTATAGCGATGACGCTGCTGAAAAACTTTTCAGGTTCTTCAAACTGGGATCTCAAAATACTAGCGACTGACCTGGATTCTAATGTCGTAGCGACGGGTCGAAATGGTATATATGCTGCAGATCGTGTATCTGGGCTGGAGTCAGCGCTGGTCAAAAAATGGTTTGCTGCCAATGCAGATTCGAGTCGCTACGTTGTGGCGGATGAGGCAAAAAAACTGATTCAGTTTAATCGGCTTAATCTTCTGGATAGCTGGCCGATGAAACACAAATTCGACATTATTTTTTGTCGAAATGTAGTGATCTATTTCGACAAACCTACCCAGAAAAAACTATTTGACCGGTATGCAGAACAACTGAATGATGGTGGCTATCTAATTATCGGCCACTCAGAGAGCCTGCACAAACTAACAGATCGATTTGAATCGATTGGTAAAACTATCTACCGAAAGTTGAAATGATGGTATGAGCCAGGTTCAACTCTCATCTGAAGATCACCCTATACCCAAAGCGACTCCGGGCTTTGAAGGGATCAAACGTTACTGGGATAAGCAGATGCAGATGCCTGCAGCGAAGATTATGCCCGGTGAGCTGTATGTCAGCACCCAGGGAGAGATGATTGTCACCGTCCTGGGTTCCTGTATTTCCACCTGCATACGGGATCGCAAACTGGGTATTGGTGGGATGAACCACTTCATGCTTCCTATGCAGGGCAAACACTCCAACAATTGGGGGGGGGATGCGGCCAGTTCTGCGACCCGCTATGGAAACTGGGCGATGGAATATCTGATTAATGCCATTTTGAAACTCGGCGGAAACAAAAAGGATTTTGAAGTAAAGGTGTTTGGTGGTGGCAAGGTCTTGGCGAACGCTACGGAAGTAGGTCGTAACAACATTGAATTTGTAAAAGAATACCTTAAGTCTGAAATGCTTTTAACCGTCGCAACGGATGTCGGCGGTGTGCATCCTCGTAAGGTTCTTTATTTTCCTGATACTGGAAGGGTGAAGATGCGGCGTTTGATCCATGTGAACAATGCAACCATCAGCGAACGTGAAAATGTATACAGAAAAACCCTGGACAATACGCCTGCTGAAGGTGATGTAGAGCTATTTTAGAGATGAGTTGTATTGGGGCGTCGCCCCTGGCTGAAAAGCCCCGCGGGTTTACTAAAAAGAATTGAGATAGTTTAATGATAAAAGTATTCATCGTTGATGATTCTGCCTTGATTCGCGCATTGCTATCGGAGATTCTGGGCAAGGCCGATGATATTGAGGTTGTAGGTACTGCACCAGACCCACTGGTAGCCAGGGAAAAAATCAAACAAACTAATCCTGACGTACTGACGCTGGATATCGAGATGCCACACATGGATGGTATTTCATTCCTTAAAAACCTGATGCGATTACGTCCGATGCCTGTGGTGATGATCTCAACCCTCACCGAAAAAGGTGCGCCGGCTACACTGGAAGCCCTCGCATTGGGTGCAGTAGACTTTATAGGTAAACCCAAAACAGATTTGAACAATAGCCTTCATTCTTTTTCGGAAGAGATCGTTGAGAAGGTTAGAGCGGCTGCACAGGCAAATGTTCGAGCGCTGGAAAATATTCCACCACCCCGAAGTATTTCATCCGTACCCAGTACATCGGCCGGAAAAAAATTATACGTGAAGCCAGGGCATCTGGTTGCTATTGGTGCATCAACCGGTGGTACAGAAGCGATTAAAACTGTTCTTGTCGAGCTACCCGAAAATTCTCCTCCTATAGTGCTTGCACAGCATATCCCCGCAAATTTCAGTAAGTCTTATGCCCAACGGCTGGATGATAATTGTGCCATCACCGTGTTTGAGGCAGAGCATCAACAACCGATAAAATCAGGCTGTGCATACCTTGCACCGGGGGATTTCCACTTAAGAATTAACAAATCGCACACTGGCTATATCTGTATGCTGGATCAAAAAGAGAAAGAGAGTCGTCATAGACCTTCGGTAGACGCGCTATTTAACTCTGTTGCTGAGCTCGGAAAGGGTCACGCAATCGGAGCGCTGCTGACAGGTATGGGTGCAGATGGCGCTAAAGGGTTGCTAGCGATGAAACGGGCGGGTTGTTTGACGTTAGCGCAGGATGAAGCATCATCTGTGGTATGGGGTATGCCCGGGTCTGCGGTTAAAATAAACGCACAGAGTGAAATTGTCTCTCTTCATAAAATAGCGGCGAAAATAATGTCAAATAGTATGTTTTCAAAGAAAAGCTAGCTGTCTGTATTTTTACACTATAATTAAATTCAGTTGCTAAATTTACAATTTTTGGAAACAAAAAAATGATTAATGCCAGGTCTTCAAACGATGGAAAGGAACTCGTAATCGATATTGATGGTCGTTTTGATTTTAGTGTCCATCAGCAATTTCGAGATGCTTACGAATATGAAAAAGGTGTTGAGCGTTTCTGCCTGGATATGAAGAAGACCACATACCTCGATAGTGCGGCTCTCGGGATGCTATTGCTTATACGGGATTTTGGGGGCGGTGAAAAAGCCATGATCCGGATTATCAATTGCAATGAAGATGTAAAAAATATTTTAACAGTTTCCAGCTTTGATCAGCTGTTTTCGATCTCCTGATTTATATCAAAGTCGTGTGGTATCACGATTGAGCCGTTCGGCTTAATCGCCCTTATATATTCCCAACCTCTTTTTTTTCACCCCTCTCAGTTGCCACATCGCTTTTACAAGTGATGGTTATTGACTCATAAGCACCCGCTATTAATTCCACTAGTTGGCAACCATATTGCATCGGATACCTCGAATAGATTCAAAAAGGTCTGAAATATGCGGGCCTGAATTTACACAGAGGCTTATGAATGAACACATTATTACTTTCAGCTGTGGCCATGGGTACCCATGGC
>JAHRWD010000068.1 GCA_019090315.1 Pseudomonadales bacterium | reverse complement strand
TGGTAATTGCGCCGGTTAAAATAAACGGCATAAAGGTCAGGGTAGAGACCATCGCGTTGGGCAGGATGTGCCGATACATAATGCGCGGATTGCTCAACCCAAGTGCCCGGGCGGCACGTACGTATTCAAGATTACGGCCCCGCAGGAATTCCGCACGTACCAGATCAACCAGTGTCATCCAGTTAAATAGCAGCATGATTCCCAACAACCACCAGAAACTTGGTTGCACAAAGCTGGACAGAATAATCAGCAGATAAAGCACCGGAAGGCCACCCCAAATTTCGATTACGCGCTGGCCGATAAGGTCGACTTTGCCGCCGTAGAAACCTTGTATCGCACCCACTGCAATGCCAATGATCGAGCTAAATATACTGAGTATCAATGCGAACAATACCGAAATTCGAAAGCCATAAATAACACGTGCCAGTACATCTCGCGCCTGGTCATCGGTGCCCAGCAGGTTGGCAGAATCTGGGGCTGAGGGAGCCGGTGTTTCCAGGTTGTAGTTGATGGTGTCGTAGCTGTAGCGGATTGGCGGCCAGATCATCCAGCCTTTCTCTTCGATTAGCTCAGCCACGTAGGGATCGCGATAATCCGCTTCGGTTTCAAATTCGCCGCCAAAGGCACTCTCTGGATATTCAGCTAGTACCGGCACCATAAAGCTGCCGTCGTAACTGATCAGTACTGGTTTATCGTTGGCGATCCATTCGGCAAATAAACAACCTACAAATAGCAGCAAAAAAATACGCAAAGACCAGATGCCACGACGGTTTTTTCTGAAGTTGGCAATACGTCGCTGGTTAATCGGGTTGGCCTGTTTGGCCTGTTTGGCCTGTTTGGTTTTTTTGGTCAGGAGGGAGAACATTTTCTAGCCCTCCCGACTTTCAAAATCGATACGTGGATCGACCAGCATGTAGCTGATATCGCCAATCAACTTCAGAACTAAACCCATCAGGGTAAAGATATAGAGGCTTGAAAAAACCACCGCGTAATCGCGATTAAGAGCGGATTCAAAACCCAGAAGACCCAGTCCATCAAGGGAAAAAATCACCTCAATTAAAAGTGAGCCGGTAAACAAAATACCGACTAAAGTTGCGGGAATTCCGGAGATGATAATCAGCATCGCGTTACGAAATACGTGGCCGTATAACACTCGCTGTTCGGTTAACCCTTTGGCCCGTGCGGTGGTTACATATTGTTTGTTGATCTCATCAAGGAAAGAATTTTTGGTGAGCATGGTGAGGGTGGCGAAACCGCCAATCACCAGTGAAATAACCGGTAGTACGAGATGCCAGAAATAGTCACCAATCTGCTCAAGCCAAGTCATTTGATCAAAGTTGCTAGAGGTCAGTCCGCGCAGCGGAAACCAGTCGAGATAGCTGCCGCCAGCAAATACTACGATTAGTAATATGGCAAAAAGGAACCCTGGAATCGCGAAACCGATGATGATTAGCGAACTGGTCCAGACATCAAAAGCGGAACCGTTTTTGACCGCCTTTTTAACCCCCAGCGGGATCGAGATCAGGTAGATCAGTAATGTGCTCCATAAACCTAATGAGATGGAAACCGGCAGTTTTTCCAGAATCAGATCCACCACTTTTGCATCACGATAAAAGCTATCGCCAAAATTAAAGGTGGCGTAGTTTTTTAGCATAATCAGAAAACGTTCGTGGGCGGGTTTATCAAATCCATAAAGCTTTTCGATACGTTTGATCAGCTCAGGATCTAGCCCCTGGGCACCACGATATCCGCTGTCATTTGAGCTTGAAGCGGCATTGCTGACTTCGGATTGGGAGTTGCCGGCAATACGGGAACCGGCTCCGGTTTCATGGCCCTGAAGCTGGGCGATCATCTGTTCGACGGGGCCACCAGGGGCAATCTGCACAATAATAAAATTCAATACCATGATGCCGAACAGGGTCGGAATCATCAGCAGTAAACGGCGGATTATGTAAGCAGCCATAGGGTTTTAGTGACTGCGACCAGTGGCTTGATCAAGTGCTTTTTGTTTGGCGGGGTCTATCCACCAGTTGTCGAACCCGAGTGCGTATCGAGGGGCGATAGCAGGTTTTGAAAAACGGTTCCAATACGCGACCCGGAAGGATTGGGTATGGAAGTGTGGAATGACGTAATGGTTCCAGAGTAATACACGATCTAGCGCGCGGGTACGGGTGATTAACGATTCTCTGTCCGGTGCGGCGATGACCAGATCAACCAGATGATCCACTACCGAATTACTCACGCCAGCGATGTTGCGACCACGGGGTATGTCGACCGTACTTGAATGCCAAAAACTATGCTGCTCATTGCCGGGCGAGCTTGACTGCGAGATGGTGCTAATCACCATATCAAAATCGTAACTGCGCAGTTGACTAATATATTGTTGGGTATCCATCAGGCGAATCTCAGCCTTTATTCCGAGTTTTTCCAGGTTTTTGGTGAAGGGGAGAACGACTCGCTGGAAATCAGCGGATACCAACAGAATAGTAAATTCAAAGGGTTTTCCGGTTTTGGTTTCGATCAGTTTTTTATTTTCGATTTTCCAGCCAGCTTCTTTTAATAACTTCGTCGCTTTACGTAAATTGCCACGAATACGTCCGCTGCCATCGGTCTTGGGGGGCTGGTATTCGGTGGTGAACAGTTCCGGCGGTAGCTGATCCCGGAATGGCTCGAGCAGTTTTAGCTCTTCCTTGCTGGGCAAACCACGGGAGGCCAGTTCGGAGTTGGTGAAGTAACTGTTGTTACGTGTATAAGCGCTGTAGAAAAGCTGTTTATTGGTCCATTCGAAATCAAATGCGTAGCTTAGCGCCTGCCGTACTTTAGGGTCTTTAAAGGGCCAGCGTCGGCTGTTCATTACAAAGCCCTGCATACCGGTGGGGTTGTAGTGACGGATCGATTCTTTAACGATATGACCCCTGTCAAAGGCAGGGCCGGTATAGGCGGTGGCCCAGTTGCGAGAGGTGTTTTCCGCACGGAAATCATATTCACCGGCTTTAAATGCTTCTAGTGCGATGGTGTTGTCGCGGTAGTAATCAAAATGGATCTGATCAAAATTGTAGAGTCCGGCATTGATGTTGAGATCTTTTCCCCAGTAGTTTTTTACTCGTGTATAAGTGATGGAACGGCCGGGATCAACTTTGCTGATTTTATAGGGGCCGCTGCCTAATGGCGGCTCCAGGGATGTTTTTGAAAAATCGCGGGTTTGCCAATAATGCTTGGGTAATACCGGTAGCTGACCAATGATCAGCGCTAGCTCACGATTGTCCCCGGGTTCAAAACTGAACTTGACCGAATGGTCACCGATGGCTTCAACTTTGCGGACGTTTTTGTAATAACTCGCATAAAAGGGGTGCGCTTTGGTTGTGAGCAGTTCGAAGGTGTAGATCACGTCTTCCGCATCAATGGCATGGCCGTCGTGAAAACGAGCGTTTGGGTTGATGTGGTAGATCACCCATGATCGGTCTTCGGGCCATTCGATCGACTCTGCAATCAGGCCGTATTGTGTGAAGGCTTCGTCATCTGATTTCTGGGTAAGGGTTTCGTAGAGATATCCACCGATACCCGCCGCTGACACACCCTTTAGTACAAAGGGGTTCAGGCTATCAAAACCACCGCTGCTATTGACCGCCAGTTTGACCGATCCACCCTTTGGTGCCGCCGGATTAACGTAGTCAAAGTGCTTAAAGCCTGCGGGGTATTTGGGTTCGCCGTGCATGGCGATACCGTGGCTTTTGTGAATTGCTTGAGTATTGGCGGTGTCTGCGATTGTGATGCTGCTGTAAATCGCAGTTGTGGCTATCGC
>JAHRWD010000067.1 GCA_019090315.1 Pseudomonadales bacterium | reverse complement strand
CATTTGAAGCCGTTTCGGGAGTGGGGCGGACCATTCCATTAGGTCTTGCAATGCCACATTCTCTTGCTCCGTGGGAATGCATACGGACTGCTAAATCATTGATCGTCTCTCAGCTGAAACCCAAGGGTTACCAGTTTTTGGGAGGGCGTCGTGAAGTATGAAAAATACGTAGGATTTCGATTTGTTGCAGGCGAGGACTAATTCGATAAGGCACGATGTAACGAGTATCTGTTACCACCAGCTCGCGGGTACCGTGAACACGACCGGCATGGCCCAGCGCAGGGTTTTCGGGTAACCGGTTAATTGCATCGACAATACGTTGAACGACAAGTTGAGCCGCTGCCGGATCATCTTTGGCTATATATTCAGCTTCATCATCAAGGTTTTGTAGGGCTTTTTTGAGCCACTTAACCTGCATCAGCGCCCCATTTCTTTAGTATTTTGTTGACGGTTTTATCGGAGGCGAAATCACCGATGTCAGCTTCCTTGAGTGCAGATACAACCTCCTGAACTTGCCATTCATTGAGTTCTACAAAATCACGAACTGCCTCAGCAGCTAGAAATGACCTGGAGCGGTGTGTTGCCTCAGCCAGTCGATCAAGGCGTTGTTTTAACTCTGGTTCCAGGCGAATAGTCATTGTTGTAGACATATTGATCACTTGTTGTAGTTGAATGTACACATCTTAACACAGCCCCACCCTTCGTTGCGCCTCTTGCAAAGGGCTACGGCCATTCGCTATAGGGCACGCCTTACCACTGCCAAAAACGATCCCCCAGGGGCAACAAGGCCTCTCTTCCGATATCAGAAAATAAGTGGAAAATACAGGGTCTGAAATACGGAGTCTGTCTGAAATACGGGGTCTTGCAATGCCATATTCTTCATTTCTGTTCGCTCTTCGAATTCCTTCCCTTCGGCTCCGCTCAGGGGGTGTACGTACTGATCGGGGGGGGCAGGTTACAAATATATCGTTAGAATGGTTGCTCCCATAATGTCCTCTATGGCGACATCCACCAACGGCCCTTCTCGCAATAGATCCATTGTCAAAGGTACAAGGGCGCGCCCCGCTGTAGTATCGGTTAGCACTATCGAATAAATAGTCGTTTGGTTGATTAGTCAGTGTCGCCACGAGTGCGAGGCATTGCGTTTGATACCAGCATATATCCCTGTTTGTACTACACTAAAAGGTTAACGATTTTAACTTAGCTAAATGGAGTGCTAGTGATGGTGTTTAAAGCAATTCGGGAAAATGCAGGAAAAGTTTTGATTGCCCTGTTTATGAGTGGATCGATATTAGGTGCTTCCTCAGGAGCAATAGCAGCTGGCTATACACTCGACTCAACCCACTCATTTGTTGAATTCCGAATACAGCATCTGGGTTATAGCTGGCTGTATGGTCGCTTCAATACGGTCAAAGGCAATTTTTTGCATGATGCCAGCAAGCCCGAAAAAAACAAGATCAATATTACAATTGATGCCGCAAGCATCGATAGCAATCATGCAGAACGTGACAAACACCTGCGTGGCAAAGATTTTCTGCATGTCAATAGATTCCCTACCGCCACTTTTAAAGCTACCAGCTATTCTGGAACTGCCGACAAAGGAATCCTGACTGGAAAACTGACTTTGCACGGAGTCACCAGAAGCATCGATATTGACGTTACAAAAATGGGTGAAGGCAAAGATCCCTGGGGCGGATATCGTGCAGGTTTTTCTGGCACTGTTGTGCTCAAGCTAGCCGACTACGGTATGACCTACGATTTAGGACCTGCTTCAACCACCATCGAAATGCGCTTAGGTATTGAGGGCATACGTTACTAATACAGCTTTGTTGGGGTGCTAGTGAAAGTAAGCCGATGGCTTAACAGTCAACACCATTTTGGCCTGATCACTAAGTTGCTGCACGGAACTGTGGCGCTATTAATGATCGGGCTGATTGGTTTAGGTTGGTATATGGTTGATCTTAGCTATTACGACCGCTGGTATAACGACTCGTTGAGTCTTCATAAAGCATTTGGGATGGTGCTGTTATTAACGGCGTTATTTAAAATAGCCTGGACTTTGCTCAATACTCGCCCCGAGTTTTCATCCGTTATGGCGAGCTGGGAAAAGTTTCTGGCCCATAGTACACATGGGCTGTTATTGCTCCTTCTTGTGCTTATACCAATCTCCGGGTATATCATCTCAACGTCCGCCGGTGACTCTATATCGGTATTTAACTGGTTCGATATCCCCGCCCTTTTTTCTGTAACTGAAGAGTGGCGTGACATAGCGATTGAGTTGCACTATTTTTTGGCTTATGGCGCATTGTTGATAATTGTTTTTCATGTGGTAGCGGCGCTAAAACATCAGTTTATTAATCGTGACGGAACCATACGAAAAATGTTTTGGTAGGCTCCGCTCAACAAGAGCTGCGATACATTTCTACTTTTATCGTTGAGTTAATCTTCGTACCAGCGGCCCCAGACTCAGACCCTGTACTACGATAGAGAACACCACCACTACATAGGTCACGGTAAGTAGTACATCGCGCATTTCACTGGCGGGTAAGGAGAGAACCAGCGCAACGGATATACCACCGCGTAGACCCGCCCAGGTCAAAATAGGGATTACGCCAGGGGTGAAGCTACGGAAGGGGCGTAACAACGTTATTGGCACGCTTACGCTGATGAATCGTACGATTAATATTAGCGGAATGGATAATACACCTGCCAATAAATAGTCACCGCGAATGGATATCACCAACACTTCAAGGCCTATCAGTACGAACAGTACAGCATTGAGTATTTCGTCCGCCAATTCCCAGAAGGTATCGAGGTGTTCACGAGTCTGGTCAGACATTGCGGACCTACGCCCATGATTACCAATCAATAATCCGGCAACCACTATCGCAATAGGTGCTGATAGATGCAGATGTTCTGCCGCTGCGTAGCCACCGGTAACCAGTGCCAGGGTTATTAGTACTTCGACCTGATAGCTGTCGACTCGTTTGAGCATGAAAAATGCCAGGCTCCCGGTCAACAGGCCAAACACCAGCCCACCCAGTGCTTCTGTGATAAAAAGGGTGCTGACGGAGGTTACGGTGACCTCGGTGGTACCCATTGCTATATCCGCAAGTACCAGGAAAACCACTACCGCTACACCATCGTTAAATAGGGATTCTCCGGTGATTTTTGTTTCCAGGGTTTTTGGTGCGCCGGCGCTTTTGAGAATACCCAATACCGCAATCGGGTCTGTGGGGGAGATCAGTGCGCCAAACAACAGGCAATAGATCAGGGAGACTTCAATATTAAGCCATCCGAACATCAAGTAGGTGCCACCGCCAATCATAAAGGTAGCGCCGACCACACCAAATGTTGCAAGGATACTGATGACCCAACGCTGTTCAGATAAATCCGCCAGGTTTACATGCAGGGCACCGGCGAATAGCAAAAAGCTCAACATGCCATGCAGCAGCGTTTGGTCGAAATCGATGCTCGCCAGCATCTGTTTAGCCTGATCTTCAAGGCCGCCAAATATTGGTAGTTGAAGTATTAATGACATCAACAGTGCACCAAGCATCAGGCCAATGGCAGTAGGTAATTTCAGTACCCGATAGTTAAGCCAGCTAAAGGCGGCTGACAAACTGATAAGAATCGCAATAATATCGAAAAGGCGCATAGTTTCAGGTTTACAAAATGGGTGAGTTATTTATGAGCTCGGATTTACGAAACGTTTTAAGCTAAATTGCTTCCGGCTTTAACCTAAACAAAAATGCATAAAGCGCCGGGATAAAAAATATCGTCAAAATAGTTGCTCCGGTAATGCCGCCCATCATGGCGTATGCCATTGGCCCCCAGAATAGATCTGTGGTTAAAGGCGCAAGGGCAAGCACCGCTGCAATGGCGGTGAGTACTATCGGGCGAAACCTTCGGATGGTGGATTCGATTAGCGCCTGCCACGGATGCGAGGCATTGTGTTTAATATCTTTGTTGATCTGATCCATCAAAATAACGCTGTTGCGCATTATGATTCCGGCCATCGCCAGTATGCCGAGCTGGGCCACAAACCCGAGCGGTTTACCCACTGCATAGAGTGTTAATACCGCGCCGATAAGCCCTAGCGGTGCAGTGCCCAAAACTAACAGAGTGAGTGGAAAGCTGCGTAACTGGATCATCAGCATGGTGACAATAAGTACCAATACAACCGGCAGTGTAGATGCCATTGCGGTATCGACAATTTTATTGGATTCCACCAGCCCGGCCACTTCAATAAAATAGCCGGGGGGCAAGTTGGCCCTGATTGCATCCATCTGTGGTTGCAGTTGTTGAATAACCTGATGGGGTTGAATGTCATAGGGGATTTGAGAATGTACGGCTATGGTTGGGTAACGGTTGTAACGCCAGCGCACACCATCTTCCACGCTTACTTTAAATTGAGTGAGTTGTTCCAGCGCGACTTTCTCACCGTTAGGTAGCGATATCAGTAATCCCTGAAGATCAGCAAGCCCATCTCTTTCTGTCGGATTTAATCGCGCTACAATGGCGATCTGTTTGTTATCTTCACGATAAAAACTCACCGGAAAACTACTGGTAAGCTGGTTAATCTGATTGGCGAGCGATTGTTCACTGAGGCCATATCGTGCCAGCTGACCTTTGTTCCATTCGAACTGAATGGTCTTGATGGGGCCACGCCAATCCAGGTAGGTATCTGAAGTATCCGGATGGTCATCTATAACTGTTCGAACCTGCGCGATAATTTCGCGAATTTTTTCTACATCCTGACCCATTACACGATACTGAATAGGCGCGCCGGTGGGCGGGCCGAATTTAAAAAAATCGATATTAAAACGTACTTCAGGAATCTCAACGGGAATACGTTTTATCAATCGATCATGCAGTGCATCTCGTTGATCTGTATTTTCGGTGAGCACAATGGTTTTAATCAGGTTGTCTGCGGGTTGTTCGATATTCAGTTCGATAAATATCTTTGGCGTATCCCAGCCAAGATAGCTAACGTGATTTGTGACCTGTTTTTCTTGCGCTAATATCTTATCGAGTTTTTCTGCTACTTCCTGAGTCCTGACCATTGGGCTACCCTCCGGTAGCCACATTTCGATAATCAGTTCTGGTCTATCGGTAATTGGGAAAAACTGTTTAGCTACATTTTTTCCAGCAAAAACAGTTGCGGCTATTAACAGTGCAAACAGAATTAATATGATCAGCCTATGCGTTACTGCCCAGGATACGGACGCACGTAAGCCTCTATAAAATGTCGTTTGATATACACCGTTACCATTATGCTTATCGCCCACTGGATCGGGCAGATAGTGATAGCCGATGAAGGGGGTGAAAAATACTGATACCAACCAGGAAGTTACCAGTGCGATGGTTAAGACTCCATAGAAGCCGTAAAAGAATTCGTTCATCATCGATACGGCAATCGCCATTGGCAGAAAGCCAAAAATTGAAATAAGCGTACCGGTTAACATTGGGAATGAGGTCGAGCGAAACGCTTCACCAGCAGCATTTAAACGATCAAGCCCCTGCTCCATTTTTATCTGCATCATCTCGATAATAATGATCGCATCATCTACCAGTAATCCCAGCGAGATAATTAGCGCACCCAGGGAGATACGTTCCAGATCCATTCCGAAATAGAGCATGCCTAAAAAGGTGGTGCCCAATACCATCGGGAACGCAGTGGCAACTACTAGCCCGGCACGAAACCCCAAACTGAAATAACTTACCAGCAGTACAATGCCAATCGCCATTAATAGCTTGAGCAAAAAAGTATCCAGTGTTTCTGATACGACTTTGGGTTGGTTGGCCACCAGTTCAAGTTGTACGCCTACGGGCAATTGCTGTTTTATCTCGACTATTTTTTTGCTGACCGATTCGCCAAGATCGAGTACGTTTTCACCTTTACGCATGGAGATGGCAAAGCCGATCACCTGCTTGCCGTTGAAACGCATGATCATGCGCGCGGGATCGACATAGGTTCGGCGAACATCTGCAATATCCTGCAGCTGAACCGATTGGCCCTCTGCTACCGGGATCAATAATTGCCTTATTTCGTCAACAGATTGAAAGCCATCGGCAGGGCGTAGATAGAAGCGTGTATCGCTGGTATCGAGCATGCCTCCGGGCAGTACGGAATTGTTTTGTTTGATCTGTTCCAACACCGCAAAAGGCGGGATACCAAGCTGCTTTAGTTTTGTGAGGGAAAACTCTACGCTGATCTGTTCTGACTGCTGGCCAAGTAGATTTACTTTTTCAACCGATGGCACATTTAGCAATTCTTGCCGTACAAGATCCGCCTGATCCTTGAGCGCTGCCATGCTGAGCCCTTCGGAGGAAAGCGCATATACCAGCGGGAATACATCACCGAACTCATCATTAAAGAAAGGCCCTTGAATTGCAGGCGGCAGCTCTGCGCGCATATCCGCTACTTTCTTTCGCACCTGATACCAGGTTTCAGGCACCTCGTTGACAGGATCGGGGATTGCATCACGCAGGGTGATAAAGAGATAGGTCTCGCCGGGTTTGGAAAAACTACGCAGCGCGTGTAGCCAGGGTGTTTCCTGAAGTTTCTTCTCGATTTTGTCGGCTACCTGCAGCTCCATCTGCTCGGCACTGGCTCCGGGCCACATAACGGAAATCACCATCACCCGCTCGGTTCGAAAGGGCATATCCCGTTGCCCTAAATTAAAAAACGAGACAACGCCCAATAAAATCATCAGGCCGATTACGTAGCTACTTAGTAGTGGGTTCTGGATCGCCCAGAGAGAAAGGTTGCCATCAAAGCGGCTCTCTTTTGGGTCGTCGCTGTTTTCGGTATCCATCTTATAACGCCCTGACTAACTGGCCAGATGTCAGATCATGCACACCGAGCGTAATCACTTTGTCCCCCTCTTTAAGCCCTGCTTTTACCACTACACGTTGTTGATCGGCAATGCCCAGCTCTACCGGCGCTAGTCGCACCTTTGAGCTGGCTGGGTCAAATAGCCAGACGGCTACCTTGTCACCCTGATTAAAAATGGCGGATACCGGGATCATTAGCACATTTGGTGGGTTGTTATCGTTGATCGATACGGTTGCGCTCATGCCAGGTTTTAGCAGGTTGGCGGGATTGTCGATTCGTGCTTTAACCGTATAGCTTCCGGTCAGTGGATTCGCCTGGGGAGCCAGTTTATGAATAGTTCCGGTACCCTGGAACTGTGGCTGTTGCGGCAGTGTGATCTTCAAAGCCTGGTCAATACTGATCTGGTTTATGGTCTGCTCCGGCACACTGAATTCCACTTCCAGTGTATCAACAGAGACAAGATGGAAAAGCGGTTGTCCGGGTGATACTACTTGCCCAGCCTCTACATATACCGCTTGCACCAGGCCATCTGTATCGGCGTACAAACTGGATTTGTTTAACGTTCGTTGCACGATGGCTAATTGAGCATTAAGGCTGGTTAGCCGGGCTTCAGCAGTCTGTTTGCTGTTTTTAAGGTTATCGACGCGGGTATCACTGAGGTGGCCCTCGCCGGATAAGCGGATGGCTCGATCAACCTCGGCGTTAGCAAATTGAAGGTCGGACTTTGCTGCCGCAAGATTGGCTTCAATGTTATCGATTGCGAGAATGAAATCTGCTGCATCCAGCGAGGCGAGTAGTTGGCCTTTATCGACCGAATCACCCAGATCAACCAACCGCTGTTTAACCTTACCGCCGACTTCGAAACCCAGATCAACTTCATGCTCACTCACAATTAGAGCCGGATATGAGCGCAAAGGGAAAAGAGGCACCGATTTTACTTCGACTATTTTCACAGGCCGCTGTAGCGGTGCAGCATTCTGTTCACTGATATCGCTACAGCCGAAGAGGAGAAGCGTGACAGCTGCGGCATGCAGAGTTCTATGTAGAACAAGGGGGTAACGGGTACGAATAGTTTTCCACATGGGTTTTTCTTATGTTTGTTATCGGGAGGATTCTGAACAAAACAATCTAACCGGTTGGCTATATCGGAGTCAAAGCCAACTGGTCAAATTGAATCTGAGGTCTTCCCGATATCACCCAGGTTTGATAGAAGGATTAACATCTCGCATCATTCTTTTTTGATACCTGAAGGCGGCCCCTAACATACAGGAACCTATCAGCATAAAGACCACTATCTTCTGTATCAGGGAAAAATCATTCATGTCCCATAACAGTATCTTTAGCGCCGCAACACCATATAGCATCAATGATAACCAAATAAGTTTTTTCATTTTTGATTGTATGGTTTGAAATAGAATAACGGTTCCGTGTACGACCAGTGAAAATGAAACAATCGGCCCCAGCATGTTAGAAAACAATTGCGACAGGAATAAGACGTAAGCAGCGATGGTGATCAGATTAAATATCCAGGCACCGGTTATCACACCTATGCCTTTGCGCCAAACAGCACGATTCTGTGGCTTGGAGCCGTATACCAGAAAAGCCACACAGGCCAATGCAATAACGTTTTGCAAACCAGACACTAACGGGTGTGTATTGCCGAAAGAATGTGTGAGTACGGAGCCAGCCTGGTTGAACGTCAGTAGCGCTAACAATACAAACATCAAATTGCGTAATAATCTAAGATTCGACCGAACAGGCAACGATACCGGTTGATAAGAAAATAATGCGGTAAAATAGAGCAACACGACTAGCAGGCAAATACCGAGGTTAGCGGTAAGGCCATAAAGGGTTATAAAAATAGCTGTCGCAAAATAGTAGATGGCTAGCGAAAACATGGGAGCCAGTGCCCAATGGAGTTGTTGACGTCGAGTGGATCCTTCTGGCTTTCTTCGCAGTGCTTGCCCTGACCAACCGATGAAGAGATAAAAAAGTACCCCGACAATAAGTGCTTGTGCGGCATGGCCTTGCCAGTTTCCAAATTCTGCCCGCCAACAACCTACTATAGACACAATGCTTGCCACAATTACCAGTATCTGAAGCTCATGTTTCAGAACCCTGAATTGCAAACGGTAGTAAAGCAGCAACGCGATGATACTGGACAACCACAGGGCCAATGGGAAATAGTCACTGTATAGGTGTAAAACACCAGGCAAAAACAATACCGGGATGAGGCCGTAGAATATTTTACGCAGGTTCTCTGCAATAACAGCATTGGCACTATGGCTACAGTACCGCTTATAAAATTCGGCAATGAGCCATAGGCAAACAAAGGCTTCTACCCTCGAAAATTGTCCGTAAATACTTTGTTCTGAAAAGTGAAAATTCCCAGCTATGCCTGCACTAACCATCATGGGTACTAGCAACAGGAGAAAATGCGCCAATCCAAATAGCTCAGTAAAAACCAGCGCCTTAGATTGAGCCCGCCATATTAGATAAAACATAGGGATAATGGCGAATGCCCAAAAACTTTCTGGCCAGAAAACTCCGATAGTGAGCAAAAAGCTCAGGGACAAACACACAGAGAAAAGGTTATCGAGTATTGCGATCAAGTGCCGCTCACGATCGTCAAAGTAATCTCCCTGTTTCGTCAAAAGCGCTACCGTTACGTAAACAAGAAGAGTAATAGCAATCAGGTTTACCCATCCGCCGCCCGCTTCCATCTCGAGCGTTAACGCCAGTAGCGCTGGTGGAGCTACGAACGCACCCAAGACCCATGACAGTACCTGGCTTCCCATTACGAGCAGAGATAATAAAAGGGCGATATATCCTTCAATACGCACACTGCCGAAACGAAATTTTCCGCCCAGATAAATCAGCATTAATGCCTCAATACACCAGATAATACCGATCAACGCTGGGCTGCTTAGAACCAAAATACCCACACCTGCCAGCAAACCCGCATGCAGCAAGGCCAGTGCTTGCACGGTTCGAAGCAGATCACTATCCGTCAGGTAAGCAAACACCTTTGCAGGCCGCATAAATGTAGCCAGCCAGGGCAGCATACTGAGCAAGTAAAGTGAGCCCAGCAACACATTGTTTTCCACCAGTTGCTGACTCACCAGTAGGTAGAAAAGAATATTGGCGCTCACCATCATCAAGTGGGTTTTGGTCAATTCTGAAACGCTAGTTAATCCTTTCAGACCGTAATATCCGAACAGATAGAAAAAACCATGAATGATGGCAATAAGCCCGTAGGGTTCGGTATACGCAAGTCTCGATATCAGGACATCCGTATTGGCAATAGAGAATTCAACCATACCGGCACTGACTACCATGCTGACCCAGGCCAATGGTTGCCATCGAATACGGAACGACAGATGCGACATAGCGCCCGCCAATACAAGCAAGTAAGCAAGGTAAAGTAACGGTGAATGTCCGATATGCCCCATTACCAATGGTAGAGCCGCACCACCCACCAGTGTGACGATGGCGACGATACGTGTTTCAAACAGTAGAGCTAACACATAAGCGATAGCGGTGACCGAGACCAATAGTAGAAAACCAGCCAGGTCTGGTAATAATCCATAATATGGTCCCGAAAAATAGGCACATAGATAATTCAGGATGACCCCTAATGCAACAATGCCGGAACCATATTCCGCCATAGCCGGGCGTTTTCGGATAAACCATATGCCTCCCGCTGTTGTAGCAATGGCTATGGCAAAACCAATCGTCAATTTACCTGCAGGCCCCAAATATTCACTAAATGAATACTGCAGCAAATAGCCAAAACCGAAAATCAGCGCAACAATTCCGGCAAGTGTCATAAAAAATACCGGAGCCTTACCTTGCTTTTGATAGTGCTTGTACAACGAGGCGAATTGTTCAATTAGTCCAGCTAAAGGACCAAACAACGGCGCAAGAATGGAAAACACGCTTTGCTTGCGTACTTCTTTTTTAATAGTCCAGCTGTCGTGAATCGGAGCGGCTACAGTAGTAGGTTCGACCGGTGGTGGGTTGGTTTTCGATATAGCACTGCTAGATGTCGCAGAGTTCAGCTCAGCGGTGTGAGTGGCTTTGTTGGAAGTGCTCGTCGACTTAACTAACGGAGGGGACGTAGGCTTCGATTCGAGTAGATCAATACGTCGAGTTAGTTGTTCTATTTTTTGGTTAAATTCGCCATCCAGTTCCGCGAGCTCCCTTCGTAAAGACTGTAAATCGTCATCCATAAGTCTGTCTATTTCCTTGTTGGCAAACTGTTTTTCAACACCAGTTAAGGATAGCATCAAGTTCAGATCCAGGGTTTTAATTCTCATCGACAACTAACTGAGACTGCGCTACTCACGGTATAGTAACAATTACGGGAATATCAGAATTTACCTCGCCGTGCCACGCTCAAAATTGATCGTCATGCTTCATTCACCAAAAGCACCAACGATCAGGCTATCGAAATTGGAAAAACATACCGAAAAACCCAGTTTAGTCATTGCTGCCTGGTGCGAACTGCTGCAAAATCAACCCCCCAAATTTTATACAACCCAGCAGGCGCTGTGCCTTGCTGGTTATACACTTCCAGAGACTCTAACGAGGAGATTTACAATGGAATTACAAGGTAAGGTTGTTGCCATCACAGGCGGCGGAAAAGGTATTGGTCGTGCGATCGCAATTCGATTGGCTAAGCAGGGCGTTAAACTGGCGTTGCTGGATCTGGATGATGAGTCGGTAACAGAGACCATTGCACTGGTTAAAGAAGCAGGTTCTGAAGCGCGTGGTTACCACTGTAACGTTGCGGATGAGCCAGTGGTTGAAAGCACCTTTGCGCAGATCGTTTCAGATTTTGGCGCCATTCACGGTCTGGTGAACAACGCTGGTATTTTGCGTGATGCTCAGCTCATCAAAGTAAAAGATGGCAAAGTTGTTAAGAAAATGACCGCTGAAAACTACAGCCTGGTTGTTGATGTTCACATGAAAGGCGCATTCCTGTGTGCCCGTGAAGCGGCTATCCAGATGGTTGAAGGCGGCATTGAAGAAGGCTGTATCGTCAGCATGGCTTCTATGGCATTCCACGGTAACTTTGGCCAGACCAACTATTCCGCTGCTAAAGCCGGCATTGTTGCTCAATCCAAAGTATGGGCGCTGGAGCTGGGCCGATTCGGTATTCGTTCTATGGCGATTGCACCGGGTGCTATCGATACCACTTTGTTGCGTTCAATGCCTGCGGATATCCTGGCTCAAATGGCCAAGAAAATTCCGGTACAGCGTATTGGTGATGTCGATAACATTGCCCAAACTGTTCAGCATATTTTTGAAAATGACTATCTGTCCGGTGATGTGATCGAAGTACGTGGCGGCTAATTTTTTAGATTCTAGTACCTACAACAATATTGGACTGCTAGTGACAGAACCGTAAAATGAAGGGGGCTTAGGCCTCCTTTTTTATTTTGGCAAAAAATAATCATGAAAATAACCAGTAAAATTTATCACTACACGGATCGAGTTATTTCACCCCTCCTGGATCGACTGGTTTCAGAGGAAGATGTATCAAAAAGGATGGAGGTTGAGAAAAAGTTTTTTGAATCAGAAAATTCGATGGATTATACGATTACTACGCTGGGTGCGATTCACGACCGTGCATCATCAATGGTATCCCATCTGTCGCTGATGCTTGGCGTGTGTCTTTTTTTAATGCCAGGTGAAATTCTGGAAAGTGGCAGTGTATTTGAACGTATCATTATCCTGATTGATGCGTTCGTATATATTTTTCTGGTGCTACTTACGGTTCGCTGCCTGAAAAGTATCGGTCTCGATCAGGATTACCAATCCAGGGAAATGTATCTGAAATTTGCTCACGCTGAGCTGGTATTTAAATACAGAATAATGGAGGTGGTAAATTCCTTCACGATAGTCGCAACCGTTGTGTTGGTGTTGGCACTTTTATTCGGTCTGATCCCCTATTAAGAGGCCTCTGTATAGTCCGACAGCGATTTATACAGAAGTGGTACCACAAACACCACAAAGAGTGCGGATGCCATCGAGCCAAAAATAATCGAGATAGCCAGGCCACCAAATACCGGATCAGGCACCATGATGGCGGTACCGAGTACAATCGCCATGGTGGTGAGCATAATAGGCCGCAGACGAATCGCGCCGGCATCACGAATCGCTTCATCAATCTCCATGCCTTTGGCCAAATTATCCTGAATAAACTCCACAATCAGCAGAGAGTTGCGTACTACCACACCGGCGAGTGTAATGATGCCCGCCATGGATGCGGCGGAGAAGGTCATATCAAATAACCAGTGACCGGGAAATACGCCGATCAGTGCCAATGGGATTGCAGACATTACCAGCACCGGCATTTTAAAACTGCGGTAATAGCCAACCAGTAACAGGTAAATGATGGCCAGCGAGAGCACCAGCGCAGCGCCCATATCCCTGAACGCATCGAGTGTCAGCCGCAGCTCGCCTTCCCACAATAATGTATAGCCATCTAGCGTGTTGGGGCGTACCGGTTGCGCACGCATGTTGGCAGTTTTCAGGGTGCTGCCATCCTGCAGTTGCATGCCATCTAAACGATGATCCAGATCCAGTACCGCATAGATGGCTCCGCTATCCGCCAGCTCGCCACCAATATAATGAACCCGTTCTGTATCTTTATGATGGATTGGTTTTAGCTGTCTGGCTTCAACCAGATCGATCAGCTCCGAGAGAGGTACTTTTTTACCCGCTGGATTGGTAACAAATGCGCGTTCCAGTAAATAAGGCTCAATACGGTGTTGTCGAGGAATCTGTAGCTTGATTGGAACCGGATTGCGCTCCCCCTGCGGATGGGCGAAGCCGAGGGTTTCACCGTTGATTAACCGGCCCAGTGCCTGGGAAACTCTGGCGGGGTCAAGCCCCGCAAGGGCTGCTGCATCCCGGCGTACCTGAAACTGATATTCGGTAATGTCGGATGGCAGGCTGTTGTGCACTTCGGCCATATCGTAGACGCTACGGTATTCGTTGGTGATGTGCTCCGTCAGTTGATCCAGCACATCCAGATCCGGGCCATAAAGTTCAGCTAGAACGGTTGCGCGCACCGGTGGCCCCGATGGGTCTTCCAGTAGCTGAATAACTGCTCCGGGATACCGTGCAGCAATTTTTGCGATCTCTGGCCGTAGTGACAGCACTATGTCGATGGAGCTGGTTTTCCTCTCTAGCTTGTTCACCAGATTGACCCGTATCTCTGCAAACTGCGGGCCGACATTTTGGGCGCTTCCCCGAAGTTGGCTATTGAAATCTACAACCGCAGGAATACCCACGTAGGTTTGGTAATCGGTGACCAGCGGGCGTTTCGCCAGTACTTGTCCAATCTCTCTTGCTACCTGGTCTGTTATCTCCAGAGGTGCGCTTTCCGGCAAGTGGATGTTGACGAGAAAGGTGTTTTTATTGTCCTTCGGCATAAATGAAACCGGTATTCCAAGGGCTGCGGTTGGCCCTACGGAACCACCGGGACGTATAAATTGCCATGTTGGCTGCAGTAAGGAGCCTATCAATGCTAGGGTTAAGCCAAGAAAAAACAGAAATCGAATACGCTGACTATTTTGCAAGGGTGTGAGCATTGCTTTGTATATTGTCTGCGTACGGAATGTTTTTTCGTTAGAACCTGTATCACCAAGTTGCGCGCTAAAATGGACCACCGCTGTGGGCAACCAGCGTCGTGCGAGCCAGGGGGCAACGGTGTAGGCGATGACCAGCGAGGAGATCATCGCAATGGGCACATTAAATGCGAAGGGATAAAAATACTGCCCTAACATTCCGGTGATCATGGTGAGTGCCAAAAACACCGTAATCACAGTGAAGGTTGCAAGGGTGGTGGGGTTACCGATTTCGTGGGTGGCCCGCACAGCTGCCTGACTACGGGCTTGCTGATCCGCATCTGCTGGTAGCATGTCAAAATGGCGATGGATGTTTTCGATCACCACAATGGCATCATCAACCAGCATGCCCAGGCTCAGTATCAGGGCGTAGAGTGTGATGCGGTTCAGGGTCGGGCCAGCCAACAGGTCTGAACCAATCACCACAGCAAATACCAGCGGGATGGTGATAGCAACAATCATCGCCGCTCGCCGCCCCAAAAACACCAGCATGATGAATGAGACCACGGCAATCGCAAATAGTAGGTGACGCACCAGCTCTGATACGGTGCTGTCGGCCTTGATGCCATCATCACGGGTTACTACAAGGTTTACTTCCGGTGGAATAAACCCCTCTTCCATCTGGGCTAATCGCTCACGTAACGCGGTGGTCATTTCTACCGAGTTGACACCGATACGCTTGGCTACTGCGATGGTCGTTGCGGCCATCTCATTTTGCCCCACCGTTTGGGCGTTGGGGTTAGCCGCACCATATGCAAAGCGAGTCATCTGCTCGCGCTCGGTGGGTGGGCCATCGACGATCTCTGCCAGATCCGATACCCGAATTAGCCGGCCATCATTATTGAAGACGATAATATCGGCGATCTGTTGTGCGGATCTGAGAAGGCCATCGACCCTCAAGGCATTATTTTTGGCATCGTACACACGCAGCCCCATCGAGTGGTCGATGTTGGCACTGTCTACCGCCGCCGCAAGCTGGTCGATGCTGATGCCGAAGGATTGCAATCGCTCCGGCAATACCTCAATTCGAATTTCACGAGGCAGGCCACCTACCACGTAACCAATGCCAACCCCTTCCACGCTGCGCAGGCGTTCAAGGATCCGTTCCGCTATTCGCCGGAGTTCATGATCACTGTATTTTTCTGAGGTCAGGGTCACGGTAAACACCGGTACATCATCGATATCGATGGACTGGATGCTGGGCTCGGACGCTCCGGGTGGTAAACGATGGCGGTTGCGCAGCACGTTGGTATACAGGCGCACCATTGCATCTTCTTTGTTTTGCCCTACCTCAAACTCGACCATTACTGTGGCGAGGCCTTTTGTAGCGGTACCAAATACATGCCGGACACCAGCAATGGATGCCATCTCTGATTCCATAGAAGAAAGCAGAACCTGCTCCACCTCCAGTGGTGATGCTCCGGGAAGGGCAACCTGTACCTGAGCTGCAGGGATGATGATCTGTGGGTTTTCTTCCCGCGGTGTGTAGAGCAATCCTATCCCGCCGAAACCAAGAATTGCCAGGCAGATCAGAATGGTCAGTTTGGATTCAACAAAATAGCGGGCGAGTTTTCCGGCAATATTGAGTGGCTCATTGTTCATGGCTTAGTCCCCGGTTCCGTTTTTACTGTCGCCACTTTTTAATTGCACAGGGGGATTGAGTATCAGCCGCCAGCCCTCCTCAACACCGGAAAGAACCTGCGAATAGGGTTGCGATATACGTCCGGTTCGAATGCTTTCAAAGTGCACTGCATTATTTTCGTCGAGAACAAATACGCCGTTTATGCCGGCTCGCATGGTAATGGCCGCGGTTGGTACCACCAGTGTGGGTTGTGACTGCAACGGGATTTCAGCCCGGGCGAACTGCCCCGGTGATAGTTCGATACCTTCCGGAAGTTTGATTAGTACTTTACTGCGGCGGGTGATCGGATCTGCGAAGCGAACGATCCGTTTTATAGTGCCGATTAACAGGTCTGCTTCGGAGGGTATTGATATCAGAATTGCTTGCCCAACCTCTATCGCATTGATCTGCTGGGCTGACAGGTAGATCTCCAGCTCCATCTCGCTCAGGATATCCAGTTTTAGAATAGGCTCCCCCGCTAGCGCCAGATCGCCCTGGTCACGCAGTCGCTCGCGTACATATGCCTCAACCGGGCTGATTAGTTTGATCGATCTTCGATCCTGTTCTCTGGCGTCAAGTTCCGCCTGCGCCTGGGCCAGCATCGCCTCCGCTTTTCTTTGTCTGAATTCGGCATTCTGTAGCCGTTCGGCGGCCAATACTTTGGTTTCTGATAGTGCCCTGTAGCGTTTGATATCTTCGGTCGAATCCTGAAGTTCCGCCCGCGCGGCTCGAGTAGCGGCCTTCGCGCCTTTGATAGCGGCTTCTACCTGAGCGCCATCAATTTCAACCAGTAGATCGCCGGGCTGTATACGATCGCCCTCGCTGACATTGATCTGATCAATATAACCGGTAATACGGGAGGAGATCTGAAGGTGGTTTTTGGCGGTTACCGTGCCCGGTGCGTTGTAAATTAACGGAAGTGATTGTTTGGTAACGGTGGTTGTCTGGAGAGTGTAGCTAGCTCTTTTATCTGAATCGTTCCCTGAATCGCTACTGACATCCGGGTCCTGTTGGCATGCTGATAACGTCAGGAGAAGCAACAGGCAGCCGATGGCTGACGTGATCTGGCCTCGAATCATCATTCGCTGACTCCCAGTGCGGTTGTTAGTAGTTGGGTTACATGGCTGGTAATTACTTCTGTATTGTTGTGTTTATCCTCGCCGCTGGGCAGGAACTCCCGGATCGGTATGGTTTCGAAATGAAACAACAATAATCCGATCATCGAGACCGCAAGCATGTGCGGATCGCTGTTGCTGGAGAGGCTTTTGGCGAAGGTTGCGATCGCTTCGAACGGACCAATGAACAGGCGTTTGGCGAGTAGTTTGAGACGTGCTTCATCACCATCCAGTAGTTCGCGCTGTAAAAGCGCCCTTAAACAGGGATCGCTGGCAAGAAGATTCACAAAATTACCGACGAAATGTTCCAGTTGTCTGGATGCCGGAGAATTGTCCTCGGGGGGTGGTGCGATATTTTTCACCTTATCCGCAAATACAAACTCCATCACCGCCATGTAAAGGCTCTGTTTATCCGGAAAATGGTGATACAGCGCCGCTGCACTGGTACCTACTTTTTTGGAGATATCACGCATCGATACACCGCTGTAGCCCTTTGTGGCAAAGAGCGGTGTTGCTTGTTCCAGAATAGCTGTGCGAGCACTGGATGTTTTTTTGGTTTGCATAGTGGGGGGTAGCGCTTCTTGTTGATATCTATCTGGGGGCGGGTCAAGGCCGAAACCTTACTTAACGTTTGTTAAGGTAAGAATATATCAAAATATCCCATTCAGCAAACAGGGGTTAAAAACAGTTCTGTTTTTTAGAGCTTGTGCTGCGGATGAAAATAGAGCCAGGAGCTCTGTGTCTGGATCTATTTTGGCGACGAGCTAGACGATCGCTTCCAGTACGGTTTTGACCACAGGAATGGTCAATTTTTTCTTATTGACCCTTAACCCTTCTGCATCGAGTTGTCCTAGAAGGTCGATTAGAAAAGGCATCTCCCGGGAGCTATGGGAAAGGATGTAGTGGGCTACTTTTTCCGGAAGTTCCATTCCCCGAAGTTGCGCGCGGTATTGTAGGACCTCCATCTTTTCGTAGTCGCTTAGCAGATCCATACGAAGCGTAAGACCGGATTGTAGCCGTGTTTTAAGATCAGACAATTTGATGCCCAGCTCTCGAGGGGATGCGAGTGCGCCAACAACCATTTTGGCATTTTGTGCGGCCAGGCGATTGTACAGATGGAATATCGCAGTTTCCCATTCGCTATCACCAGCAATTTTGTCAAAATTGTCGATACAGACCAGATCAAGATCCTGCAGGTTTTCCAGTACCGAGGTTGGGCTATCCAGTAGATCCTCCGCTGGTATATAAACGGCGTTGTGTCCTTGCGAGCGGGATTCGTGGGTAGCGGCCTGAAGCAGGTGACTGCAGCCGGTACCTTCTGAACCCCAGAGATAGATCAGGCCACTATTTGAATGGCTGATAAAATCCTGAAGTTCGAAAAGTGCATCGGTGTTACTTCCGGGAAGGAAGTTTTCAAACCGTGCTTCACTGTCAACTGCGAATCCGAGGGTAATTTGTGAGGTCAGGTCAGACATGTTTTGAATGTTGGTATTTTTTCCACCAGGTGAGTACGTAGCTACCGCCGCTGATGATGCTAACCGTTGCGACCAGTCCAATGTTTATATAAACAATAGTTATATTAACGGGAAAAAATGAGTTGTCGAGTAATATAACGGACACTAGGAGAAGTTGACAGAAGGTGCTGATTTTTCCGGCAATAGAGGGCTCCATGTCGTAGGGGCCGACAATAAAATGATAGGCGGTGGCTCCTCCGAATATGATCAGGTCGCGCCCTAGCACGATACCGGCTAGCCAGATCGGCAACTCACCAACGTAAGCTAACAATAGAAAACTGACGGTCAGTAGCAGCTTGTCGGCGATTGGATCCGCAATGGCACCAAAACGGCTGTGCCAGTTGAATCGTCGAGCCAGGAAGCCATCCAGCCCGTCAGAAACCCCGGCAATAATGAACAGCACAGTAGCCCGGGTAAAAGCACCTTCGTAGATATACCAGGCGACCGGCAACACCAATGCGATTCGTGCAATGGTGATGAAGTTGGGTATTTGTTTTAACACAGCCGCCATAGGACTCCGATAAAAATTAACGGGGGCAATAAATACATCGCAATTGCCGAATGACTAAATTCTAGCATGTCAATGAGATGACTGTTTACGGGGGTGGGTACGGTATTAAGGAGTCCATTCAAACAAGACAGGCGCCGCCGGATCATAGGGGCTGCCGGATGTTACTGTTTGTAATTTCTTGTCCAGCTTGATCAGGCTGCGAAATTGATCCTGACTAAGGTCTGTATTGAGGTGGAATACCGTATATTGTTCTGATATGAGGATCGGGTATACATCCCTAACTGCGGACAGTCCTTCCAGGTAGCGCGTGAACGTTGCGTACTGACCAATACCGGTAAGCGGCAGCACGTGAATATCAACACCCACTTTCAAGGGATGGTCAGGGTTTTTTGTCTTCCGGGTGTACTGCGCCGCAAAATAATTTGCTACCTGATCGATGATGGACTCGAACTGGTTGTTGCCAGCTGCGGAGGATGTGTAAAACCGGAGATGCTTTTCTCCATCAATCAATAACCAGTTCCCCTGTTGTTCGCCATTTGGGCTCACGTAACTGCGCCCAGCGAGTACGGCGTCAGGCTGGTAACGCATCGAAGCAGATTGAATGACATCCGAGATCAGACCGCCCGCCAAACCTAAAGGCAGGTTTAGCTCATCTTCAAGATCCAGCAGTGGTAGCTCAGAGGGCAGTCCACGTTTATTGAGTACAGTTTCTAGCTGCTGCTTCGCTATAGGGTTGGTTTTGAAGCGAACCCATTCGCGCCCACCCTGGCCCTCTTGCGTCAGCCAGATCAGTACTCTCGGTCGGCTTGCCGGCCATATAGCAATCTTCTGGTTGGCGAGCTGGTTTTCAATTGCCTGCTGCTGAAAATCGATAACAAGTATTCTTACTGGTGTAAGCGACGGTTGTGTGGGGGTGCTGCTTTCTTCGCTAACGGGGGGAGTGGTCAGGCGATATCGATACTGGGACAAATATTTATCGGGCTGTCGGGTGATTTCGCGAATACCGGGTTTGTTGATGATGTCGGTATCGCCGGTAACACGTATCAGCACTTGTTCAAGTCCCGCCCTGATTGCGGCTCGGCGTGTTTTTGATGATTGGTCAGTCACAGGGATTTCGGCCTGGTACAGGTATGGCACCTCTGCAGCTTGAACACAGCTAAATGCAGTGAGCAGCACAAGAAGCAGCAAAAAACGGTATTGCTGGAAAGGGTAGAATCTGAAGGTCGGTAGAATAGCGGTTAGCATCGAGTTTGGATTTCAAAATAGGTTGAATAGCAGCAGGCAAGCCTGGGGCAGATAGTATATCTGGAATTGCCCGGTTGCGGCGCACCAAAGCAAAGATCTGCCTAAAGCTGTAATGGCTATCAACGAATGAAAAATGATCTCCCTGGCCAGCCACGCAACCTATATAATATCGCCGAAAGCAGAGCCACGTGTGCCGCACCCGACGGCAGTTAATATACATCAATCGAAAAAATACCGAATCTATGAGCAACGAATCGAAAACCTCCGCTAAATCATTAAGCTATCGCGATGCTGGTGTGGATATTGAAGCCGGTAACCAACTGGTAAACCGGATTAAGTCTGTAGCAAAAGCGACTCGACGAGAGGGTGTGCTAGCTGGTCTGGGTGGTTTTGGCGCGCTGTTCGAGTTGCCCAAGGGGATGGATGAACCTGTGCTGGTAGCGGGAACCGATGGTGTTGGCACCAAGTTGCGGCTGGCTATTGATCTCGATAAGCACGACCGCGTAGGTATTGATCTGGTTGCGATGTGCGTTAACGACCTGATTGTCATGGGTGCCGAGCCACTGTTTTTCCTCGATTACTACGCCACTGGAAAGCTCGACACCGATGTCGCAACCTCCGTGATCACGGGTATTGGCGCGGGTTGTGAGCTATCCGGCTGCGCACTGGTTGGTGGTGAAACTGCAGAAATGCCCGGCATGTACGAAGGCTCCGATTACGATCTTGCCGGTTTTTGTGTAGGCGTGATCGAAAAATCAAAAATTATCGATGGTTCAAAAGTAGGCGCTGGCGACCGGCTGATTGCACTGGCTTCCAGCGGCCCTCACTCCAATGGCTTTTCGCTGATACGAAAAGTACTGGAGGTCGTTGATGCGGATCTCGAAATGGATCTCGCAGGAAAACCGCTGCATGAGCACCTGTTAGAGCCCACCCGAATTTACGTAAAAACAATTTTGTCGCTGGTGAAACAGTTTGATGTACACGGTATTTGTCACATCACCGGGGGTGGATTGACTGAAAACCTGCCGCGAGTATTGCCCGATGGCGTAACCGCCAATATCGATCTCAACTCCTGGCAGATGCCCGAGATTTTCCAGTGGATTCAGAAAAGCGGCAATATTCAGCAAAGTGAAATGCACCTGACCTTTAACTGCGGAGTGGGAATGGTGCTTGCTGTATCCGAAGCGGAGTACGACGGAGTGATGGCTGCGCTTGCAGAATCCGGTGAAAAAGCCTGGTTACTTGGCTCGATTGATGCCGGTGAAGAAGGTACAGCACAGGTGTCTTTTAACTCCTGATGAATCCCAATACTGACGTGACCGCAATAAAAATTGTGGTGCTGATCTCCGGGAACGGTTCCAACCTACAATCCATTATCGATGCAATTGCCGAGCGCAATCTCAACGCCGAAATCTGCGCAGTCATCAGCAACAAGCAGAATGCCTACGGATTACAGCGCGCCAACGATCATGGCATCACCAGCCACTGGATCGATCACAAAAAATATTCCAGTCGGGAACAATTTGACCAGGCGCTGATCAAAGCCATCGACCCCTACAAGCCAGATCTGATAATTCTGGCGGGGTTTATGCGGATTTTGACCGAGGCGTTTGTCGGCCATTACCAGGGCAAAATGATAAATATTCACCCTTCGTTATTGCCAAAATTTAGAGGATTAAATACCCATCAACGGGTTCTCGAAGAGGGTGATAGCGAGCACGGAGCCACCATCCATTTTGTTACGCCGGATCTCGATGGCGGGCCAACGATTGTTCAGGCCAGATTGCCTGTTGTGGCAGGGGAGAGTGCAGAAAAACTCGCAGAAAAAGTGCAAAGACTAGAGCATCAAATATACCCTTTGGTGGTTGAGTGGTTTAGTGAAAGGCGTATTAGACTGGATCAAAATAAAGTGTATCTGGATGACAATCTACTACCCGCCAACGGTTTTGATTTCATAGCTTGAGACCTTTGCACGAAAGCCATTTTACTCTTATGCGGCGTTAAAAATATGCTCAATCGGTCATTTACACCTGTAAACTCCCTCTCTGCGCGTATTTTTGCCTTGCCTAAAAGCAAAATCATCTCTCGTGCAAAGGTCTCAGTTTGCAGAAAGTGATCAAAGGGGAATTCGACTGGAGTGTAAAATTTGAAACAACACCTAAACCCTTTCCCAGTATTTTTTCAGATTATCCTGTTTTTCGGCCTGCTGATCAAAGCCCCGGTATCTACTGCGGACTCCCAAAAAGCTAGCCTGCCATTGCCCTATCTCGCCCAGTATAAGGCTAAAATAAGAGGCATATCTGTAAATCTTGAAGAGCAACTTAAAGCGCTTTCTGATAATCAATTCGAAATAGCCGTCCAGGCCAAAACATTTTACGCCTCATTTAGTCAGCGTTCGCTGTTTGAATTTAAAAATGGAATTCCAGATCCCGTTAGCTTTGAAAGCGCACAAAAAATATTTGGAAATGCTAGAAGTTATCAAATTACTTTTGACGATAAATCTGCCCACTATAAAAAGGGCGATACCAGGATAGACCTGGATGTGCCAGCAGGAATTCAGGATATTCTCAGTGTGAAGTTGGTATTACGACACTGGTTGGCACAAAGAGATAGCCAAAGTAAAAATGAAATTGAAATCCCGGTAGTCAGCAAGAAAAAATTAAAACAGTATAAATTTGTGGTGGTTGGCGAACAGGTTATAAAAACGCTCGCCGGTAGCTTTAATGCGATAGAAGTTGAGCAGATTAAAGCAGGCAGAAAATCAGCGACATTCTGGTTCGCGAAAGACTGGAGCTACATGCTGTTAAAAATGGAAGCGGATGATGACGGGAAATCCGAGAGCATGAAGCTTAGCTCCGGCGTAGTGGGGGAGAGGAAAATAGTTGGTTTGTAGTGTCATTTCTAGAGTTTGTCCGCTCCCATTGCAGAACGTTATGGATATACTGCGCGACGTCTATAAGTCACTATAACTACCAATGCTAAACACGCGCCGCTAACGGATAGCGGGAAAAGAATCGTAGCAACTGAATAGTACTCCAATGCCAAAATAGCAAATGCATTGCGAGCCATAAAGAGCAAGAAGAAGGGTATATTTTCTTCGTGCGGGAAATCGTAAGCTTTTCTGATGGTTGGTCCAAATCCAAGCAGGTCAACCAATGTAAGAACAACCACCGCCCACAATGGGTTCGCGGTAAAATACCATAATGGTAAGGAAGCGAGAGCTAACAGGAAAAATAACCAGTCCGCAGATGTTATCGAAATATCAGAGCGTTTTACGAAAGCCAATGCAGCAATAAATGTTGTGATGGCTCCCGATACACCGATCGGCCATGCACCTATACCACCCTTGGCTTCGAGCTGCGCAAAAAAGACAATATCGGTTGTTGTGCCCCAAATCACCCACGAAAATAGATGCGGTTTGGTGATGCCCGCTAGTACTGAGCGTATATAGGGAACGAAGGCAACAAATGTTAATAGTATCGCGATTGCACTGAAAACTAGTTTAGCCGTCATTGCTAATCTACAGCTTTTCACCTTTGATCAAAAATGATTCTCTGATCGATGCATCTTTGAGGTGAAGGTATTTATTCCTTTCCTCATCCTTTAAAAAATGATCAAAATCTTGTTCGGCGCTAAATCGGATAATATGAACTTCGTAGGGCTGTTCGATTGATATCCCTATAATTGAGCTTTCGTTTGGGCGCAGCCTTACTAGAAGCTCTCCATTATATTTTGAAATAATCGGAATAGCGTAATTTTCAAATTCATGAAAAATTTCTTCCTTTCCATCTTTCACGTAAATGAATTGCGTAATATACATTCGAATGAGAGTTCCCGATTGGTTTATGCCTTAGGCAGGGTGACCCCTGTTTGCCCCTGATATTTCCCGCCACGCTGTTTGTAGGTGGTTTCGCACTGCTCATCGGATTCAAAAAATAACATCTGCGCTACCCCTTCGTTGGCATAAATTTTTGCCGGCAACGTCGTGGTGTTTGAAAATTCCAGCGTTACGTGGCCTTCCCACTCTGGCTCTAGTGGCGTGACATTTACGATGATGCCGCAGCGCGCGTAGGTTGATTTTCCAAGGCAGATGGTGAGTACGTTTTTGGGGATGCGGAAGTACTCCACGGTACGGGCCAAAGCGAATGAGTTGGGTGGAATGATGCAAACATCGTCTTCAATGGTGACGAGGCTTTTTTCATCAAAATCCTTGGGGTCAACAATCGCCGAGTGGATGTTGGTAAACACTTTGAATTCAGCCGCACAACGTACGTCATAGCCGTAACTGGATGTGCCGTAGGAGATCAATTTCTCTCCGGATGCATCGACTTTTACCTGCTCTTTTACATAGGGTTCGATCATGCCCTGTTGTTCGGACATTCGTTGGATCCAGCGGTCTGATTTAATGCTCATGTGATTGGGATTTCCTGAAAAATTAAGGGTCGACGTTTACAGCACTAAACAGGCTGGACTCGAATTTGGGTGTTAGTGAAAGCTGCGCAGCCATGCGGCGCGCAAGATCACGATAGAGCAGGGCAATAGCGCCTTCGGGGTTTGCGACTACCGAAGGGTTGCCGTTGTCGGTCTGTTCACGTATCGATGGTTCTAGCGGAAGTGCGCCCAGCACGGGTACATCGTATTCTTCTGCAACCTGCTCTGCGCCACCGGCACCAAAGATATGTTGTTGGTGTCCGCAGCTTTCACAGATGTGGATCGCCATGTTCTCAACGATGCCGATAACCGGGATATCCACCTTGCGAAACATCTCGATCCCCTTCTTTGCGTCAAGGGTTGCGATGTTCTGGGGTGTGGTGACAATTACGGTACCGGTAACCGGCGCTTTTTGGGCGAGGGTAAGCGGGATATCGCCGGTTCCGGGAGGCATGTCGATGATCAGATAGTCAAGATCATGCCAGAGGGTTTGATCCAGTAGTTGCATAAAGGTACTGGCAATCATCGGTCCGCGCATCACCATGGGGGTGCTGGCATCGGTCAGGAATCCCATCGACATCGCCTGCAGGCCATGTGCCTCCATCGGCAGGAAAAATTTACCTTCCTCTACTTCTGGTCTGGCATCATCAGCAACACCCAGCATCATTGCCTGGCTGGGGCCGTAGATGTCGGCGTCGAGAATGCCTACCTTTGCTCCCTCTTTATTAAGGGCGAGCGCTAGGTTAACCGCAGTGGTGGATTTACCTACGCCACCTTTGCCGGACGCAACCGCAATGATGTTTTTGATTCTGGATTGTGGGTTCAGCTCTGTTTCAGTTTTGTGGCTGGCAATTTTCCAGTCGAGATCGATGTTGATCCGTTTGATCTCAATCTTTGCTCGTATCAGTTTTTCCAGCTCACCGGCGATAGTATCGCGCAGGCCGGCGGCGGGGTAACCGAGGCGGATGGAGACCAAAAGGGTGTCGTCGTTCAGTGAGATATCACGAACTGAGCCTGTCTTCTCCAGGTTAGTGCCCAGATAAGGGTCTTGCCAGGCTAGTATTGCTTTACGGGCCTGGTCAACTACTGATGCCATTAAATTTCTCTCTTCGTATCAGCGCACTGTGTAGGCGCGCTGCAGCCTGTTGTATTAAAGGGCGCAAGAGTATAACCAATTCCCCTATGAACAGCTTATCTAAATCACTTGTGATCTGGAATTGCTTGATTTAGAATACGCCCCCCTTAATAAGGGCCGCGTCTCTGTGGTTGGTTATACCGGTTTTAGATCCGGATTGTCGACAAGTAACACAGGGCTGCTACGCTAGAACCAAATTTAAAACGATTGATTGATCAGGGTTAGCCCATGTACGCTGTATTTAAAAGCGGTGGAAAACAGCACCGTGCTTCTGAAGGTGATGTCCTCAAACTTGAAAAAATCGAAGCGCCTATTGGTGGCAGCATCGATTTTGAAGAAGTATTGCTCGTCAGTGATGGTGAAGATGTAAAAGTCGGAGCACCTAATCTTGAAGGCGGCAAAGTGACAGCTGAAGTAGTGGGTCAGGGACGTCACAAGAAAGTCACTATTATTAAGTTTAATCGCCGGAAGCATTTTAGAAAGCAGGCCGGTCATCGTCAGTATTTCACTGAAGTTCGTATCACCGGTATTAACGCCGGATAATTTACGAATTCAGTCTGAGCTTAGAAAAAAGAGGATTGAGCAATGGCACATAAGAAAGCGGGTGGTAGTACCCGGAACGGACGCGACTCGGAGTCGAAACGATTAGGCGTCAAAAGATATGGCGGCGAACTGGTTCGTGCCGGTAACATCATCGTGCGTCAGCGCGGCACTCGGTTTCACCCGGGCACCGATATGGGCTGTGGCAAAGACCACACTCTATTCGCTAAAGCCGATGGCCGAGTATTGTTTGAGGTTAAAGGTCCTCAAAACCGCAAGTTTGTAAGCATCGTCCCTGCATAAGCACTAAACGCAGGCAAGTGATGTTGAAAAAAACCTCGCCCCGGCGGGGTTTTTTTGTATTTGCTTTGATGGTTTTATAGCTGATATTGAAAAATTTAACCTAATCTGTATCAATTGAGTGTTTACTGGTCAGAAGATGAAAGATGGGGAACTGAAAGCTCTTCTGATGCTCTATATAGAACCTGTTTGTTTACCATGTCCGACTATCACGCAGAGTAATTTCTACTATGAAAAGTAAAATAGCTGTTTTTTTAATTGCGGTATTTACCTCGTTAGCCTCACATACTGTTTTCGCAGATGCAGTGGCTGATAAGATTCAAAACCGCATTGAGACCGCCCGCCCGGGATTATTGATTCGATCAGTCAGTAAAAGCGAAGTGCAAGGCCTTTACGAAGTAGTGATAGTAGACGGGCAAAAGATTTATGCCAGTGAATCCGGTGACTATCTGCTCGCGGGTGAGCTGTATAAGGTTACCAATGTCGGTTTGCTCAACTTGACACAGCAAAGTCAGAATGAAAGTCGTGCTGCAAAAATAGCCGCCATTGATGAAAACGATATGGTGATATTTAGCCCCGAAAGCCCGAAGGCAACCATTACGGTGTTTACAGACAGTGACTGTGGCTATTGTCGTAAGCTACACAGAGATGTACCAAAGCTGAATGAGATGGGTATTGCTGTGCGCTATCTGGCGTTTCCGCGGGCAGGAGTGGATTCACCCACTTACAATCAGATGGTATCCGCATGGTGTGCAGAAGATAAGCTGGATGCGATGAACAGGCTTAAGACAGGGAAAAAACTTCCCGGAAAAAACTGCGAAAACCCAATAGAAGAGCAATATAAACTTGGCCAGATGCTTGGTGTGCGGGGTACACCCGCTTTGGTGCTGGAAAATGGACGATTGCTGCCCGGCTACCTGGAACCTGCACGAATGGCGCAGGCGGTTGGGTTAAGCAACTAATTGATATCTGGAGCGGCTGTACAGGTTGTTTAGATCATCGCTTTGCATCAAAGCGCTACCTAAATTGACAACAGATCAAGCGGTGCGTAATGTTCCGCTTTTTTTATCTGGATCACTGTCAGTGAGTCGATCGGCCGATTTTATCGGGCATTTGTGCCTAGTCAAATTTGCCCTTTTATTCCTACAGATCTTTAAAAGTATTACCCAGAGCATGGAACCGAACAGGATGAGGCGTAAATTTTGAAACCGGTAAAAATTGGAATATGTGGGTTAGGCACGGTTGGTAGCGGTGTAGTAAATGTCCTGGCCAGAAATGGCAAGGAGATCGAGCGGCGTGCCGGTCGACAGATTGAGATCGCCCAGATTGGTGCCCGGCGCGACAACCCTGCCTGCGATCACAGCGAGATATCGGTAAGTCGTGATATTTTTGATGTGGTTAGAAACCCTGAAATTGATGTGGTTGTCGAGCTGATTGGTGGTTGCACAACCGCACGTGATCTTGTGATTGAAGCGATCAGCAATGGCAAGCATGTGGTCACTGCCAATAAAGCGTTGATAGCCGAACACGGCAATGAGATTTTTGAGCTGGCACAGCAAAAGGGCGTAACCGTTGCCTTTGAAGCATCGGTTGCCGGTGGAATTCCGATTATCAAATCGGTACGTGAAGGCCTTGCTGCCAATAGCATCTGTTGGCTCGCGGGTATTATTAATGGTACCGGCAATTTCATTTTGACCGAGATGCGTGATCATGGCCGTACCTTTGAAGATGTGCTGGCAGAAGCCCAGGCACTGGGCTACGCAGAAGCTGATCCGACCTTTGATGTTGAAGGTATTGATGCGGCACACAAACTTACCATTCTTGCCTCGATTGCCTTTGGTATTCCGCTACAGTTCGATAAAGCCTTTACCGAAGGCATTAGTGCCATCAGCAGTGAAGATGTCAGCAATGCGGAAGAGCTTGGCTATCGGATAAAACATCTTGGTGTTACCCGTCGTACCGAGCAGGGCGTAGAGCTTCGCGTGCATCCAACACTGATCCCTGAAAAGCAGCTGATCGCAAATGTGGATGGTGTGATGAATGCGGTGTTGGTTGAGGGTGATGCGGTTGGCCCAACCCTTTATTATGGTGCTGGCGCCGGTTCAGAGCCGACCGCTTCCTCGGTGGTTGCGGATATTGTCGATGTAGTTAGAGCGCTGACGGTCGATCCGGACAACCGTGTGCCACACCTCGCTTTCCAGCCCGATGCACTTTCAGACCTGCAAATATTGCCGATTGAAGAAGTAGAAACTGGCTACTATCTACGAATCGCCGCCCTGGATAAGGTCGGTGTATTGGCAAAAGTAGCGACACTGCTGAGTGACCAGGGCATCAGCATCGAAGCGCTGGTGCAGCATCAGCCGGAAGAATCGAGTGAAAATGCGACGGTAGCGTCTATCATTGTTCTGACCAACCGCGTGATTGAAAAACAGATGAATCGAGCGATTTCAGAGATCGAAGCACTGCCTGAAATTGTCGAGAACGTACATAAAATTCGAGTTGAATCACTCGATTAGTAAGAGTTAAAGAGAGGAATAGGAATATGACAGCTGGAACTCGTTATCTTGGCCTGATAGATCGTTACCGTGACCACCTGCCGGTAAGTGACGACACTCGATTGATCAGCCTTGGGGAAGGCAATACTCCACTGATTCGATTAAAGAACATTCCTAATCTACTGGGAAAAGATGTCGATATTTATGTGAAATATGAAGGTTTGAATCCTACCGGTTCTTTCAAGGATCGTGGCATGACCATGGCGGTCACCAAGGCGGTTGAAGAGGGTAGTGAAGCGATCATCTGTGCCTCAACCGGCAATACTTCTGCGTCCGCTGCTGCCTATGCTGCACGGGCTGGAATCAAGGCGTTTGTATTGATTCCAGAGGGCAAAATTGCAATGGGTAAACTGGCCCAGGCAATGATGTACGGCGCTGAAATTATCCAGATTCAAGGTAACTTTGATGAGGGTATGGAGCTGGTCAAACAGGTTGCTAAAGAAGCGCCGGTCACCATCGTAAACTCCATCAACCCATTTCGTCTTCAGGGTCAGAAAACAGCGGCTTTTGAGATTATGGAAGAGCTGGGTACAGCACCGGATTATCACTGTCTGCCGGTTGGTAACGCAGGCAATATCAGCGCCCACTGGATGGGTTATTGCGAATACAAAAAAGATGGCGTGGTGAATAAATCTCCCGTTATGGTGGGCTATCAGGCGGAAGGTTCTGCGCCTTTCATGCGTGGGAAAATGGTGGATGATCCGGAAACCGTTGCCACCGCTATCCGTATTGGCCATCCACAGTCCTGGGATAAAGCCTGGGTAGTTCAGAAGGAATCCAATGGCTGGTTTGATGAATTAACTGACCAGGAAATTCTCGATGCTCAAAAATTGCTGAGCGGACAGGAGGGCATTTTCTGTGAACCCGCTTCTGCGGCATCGATTGCCGGTGCAATGCGGGATATCAAAAGCGGAAAAATTCCCGAAGGTAGTAAAATTGTTTGCACATTGACCGGTAACGGCCTGAAAGATCCCGATACCGCGATTAGCCAGTGCCAACAGGCTGATAGCCTTAAATCAATTCCCGCAACACTCGAAGCTGTTACCAAAGCCGTGTTGGCTGAAGTTTAACTCTACTGACATGATATTCAGTGACAGCTGATCAACGTACGATTCAGCATAGGCCGAGTGTATCGGAGCCTGGGTTGGATTGTGCGGAGATTGATCCGCTTCTCCAACGGGTTTTTGCATCCCGTGGCGTCACCACTCCGCAGCAGATTCAGTACCCCCTCGCCGGTTTAGAAAACCCCAACCAGTTAAAAGGTATGGCGCAAGCCACCGCTTTACTAGAACAGGTACTTCGTGCGCAGCAACGCATTCTGGTGATTGGTGATTACGATGCCGATGGTGCCACAAGTACCGCGGTGGTCGTGCTTGCCCTGCGGGCCCTTGGTGCAACCAATATTGATTATCTGGCCCCCAACCGCTTTGAATACGGCTATGGCCTGACCCCCGGTATTGTTGAGCTAGCCAGCAGCCGTTCTCCTGATTTGATTATCACCGTTGATAACGGCATCTCCAGTATTGATGGTGTTGCAGCGGCTACCGAACTGGGTATCCGGGTGCTGGTGACCGATCATCACCTTGCCGGCTCAGAATTGCCCGCCGCCGATGCCATAATAAACCCCAATCAGCCCGCGTGTTCGTTTCCTAGCAAAGCGATTGCTGGTGTTGGTGTCGCATATTATTTAATGATTGCGCTGCGGGGGCGGCTCAGGGATTCGGGCTGGTTTGAAGAGTGCGGTGTTGAACAGCCTAACCTGGCGGACCTTCTCGATTTGGTCGCTTTGGGTACGGTGGCAGATGTGGTGCCATTGGATAGCAATAACCGCACGCTAGTCGAGCAGGGATTGCGGCGAATCCGCGCAGGGCGAGCACGCCCCGGCCTACTAGCATTGATTGAACTCGGTAACCGTAATCTGCGTAACCTGGTGTCACAGGACCTCGGCTTCACCGTAGGCCCAAGGCTTAATGCAGCGGGTCGGCTGGATGATATTTCACTCGGTATTGAGTGCCTGTTAACCGATGATCCAAACTTGGCGATGGATATGGCACGCCAGCTCGATCAGCTTAATCAGGATCGCAAACAGATCGAGCAGGGGATCCAGCAGGAAGCGATGCAGATACTTGATGGTATGCAGCTGGAAGCCAATACAGATCTACCCCTCGGTATTTGTCTCTACGATGAGCAGTGGCATTCCGGGGTGATTGGAATTGTTGCCTCACGGGTGAAAGACCGTGTTCATCGTCCAGTGATCACCTTTGGGAAAGTAAGCGATACCGAAATCAAGGGCTCAGGTCGTTCCGTTGAAGCGGTTCATATTCGGGATCTGCTGGAACGTATCGCCACTCAAAACCCCGGTTTAATTCAAAAATATGGCGGCCACGCCATGGCAGCGGGGCTGTCTATTTCGCCGGAAAATTACCCGCGCTTTGCTGAGCTATTTGATCAGGCTGTACGGGAAGTGGTGGATGAACAGAAATTGCAGGCAATTGTGGTGACGGATGGTGAGCTGGATGGCAAAAATCTAAACCTGCAAACCGCTGATCTATTACGCACAGCTGGCCCCTGGGGCAGTGGTTTTCCTGAACCACTATTTGATGGCGAGTTTATTCTGGAAAACCAGAAAATAGTTGGTGAGCGCCATTTGAAATTTCGTGCGCTGGAACCACTTAGTGGCGTAACCATTGATGCGATTGCATTTAATGTGGATCTGGATAGCTGGCCGAGCACCAGCAACAAAGCGCGACTAGCCTATCGCCTGGATGTAAACGAGTATCGTGGAAACCGAAATCCACAACTGGTTTGCGATTACCTGGCAGAATTGTCGTAAACAGCATTTTGCGCAGTTTTTAAATGGTTACTAAAGGGCAGACACAAAAAAGCCGTAGGTTTTAGGCTACGGCTTTCAGTTTAACGCGGGTTTATCGGGTTAAGCAGCTTTAGATTTTTTCACCTCATGCCTGTCCGATTCTTCGATCAGTGTATCCAGCAAGCGCATCAACGTTCTGCTTTCTACTTCCATCTCGTTGGTCAGTCGATCCGCATCATCCCATTGTTCTTTGAGAGCGGCGGCGACAGCGTTGTTACCATTGTCGTGAATGTTTTTATGGGGCGCATCAATCAGTTTGAATGCCGGCAGGTGCGAATAGTTTGCGCCGCCATCAGCGCTTTGAGTCCATTGCCCCAGTCGGCAATCCTTATGGGACAGGCTGTTAACGCTGTATTTGCTGGTATCGGAGATAGCCCGATAGACTTCAAATTTCCACACCAGGTGATCCACTTTCACCGCTTCAACAAACCCACCTATAGCTGAATGGTCGATAGTTTTACGCATCTCTCCGGATTGGCTGATCACTTCCTGGATGACAGCTTGAGCACTTTCCGATGATTTGTTGATTACATCCAGTTTGCTTGATAGTTCGGTAATAAAGCTACTGGTTGCGGTGGTTTGTTGTTCAATGCTGTTGACCAGCGTGGCAATCTCAGAAGTCGATGAGGCGGTCTTTTGAGCAAGTGCTCGGACCTCGTCGGCTACCACCGCAAAACCTCGGCCGTGTTCACCAGCGCGAGCCGCTTCAATAGCCGCGTTTAGCGCTAGCAGGTTGGTTTGATCGGATATATCACTGATGATTTTTACGAACTGGGAAATGCTGTGGGCGGAATCGATCAGTGCGCTTACCGTTAAGTTACTTTTTTCCGCCAGTCCCGCTACGGTTGAAGTTTGATCGGTAATTTGTGCCATGATGTCAAAACCCGAAGAGATCATGTCGGAAGATTCCGATAGTTTACCCTTTTCCAAATCCATGGAGCGGGCATCGACTGCGATCTGCTGCTGGATATCTTCTAGTGCGGAACCGAAGTTTTCCCACAGAGAGCTCAGGTGACTATCCGAAGCGGGTGTGTTGTTAAGCGCATTCAGCTCAGCTCTCAGATCACTGAGTTCTGCGGTGAGGGCTTGCTTATCATCCTGTAAGGCCTGATTTGTATCGCTTAACTGACTGTTTTTTTGCTGAACGTCATCGAGTTTCTTTGCTGAAGCAAACCACATAATTGTTCCCTGATTATTAAATGCCGACAGATAGTTGAAATGGTTCAAACATCCGTCAATATTTCGAACGTGGATAAAAGTATAGACTTGATCGCAACGAGCGCCATTTATCGACAGGAAAAGTCGATACACATAAAATATATTCCGGCCAGGCAGTTGATTGCGCCTCGCACCGATTTAAAGCAGTAAAGCGTTAAGGTAGAATGGCGCCCTTTGTAAAGATAGCTTCCGGACAGACCAAAAATGCTAGAAACCAACGCCATCATGCAGCAACTACAGGATCTTCAGCAGCGCACCCAGGTTATTCGGGGGTTTCTTTGACTACGCTGAAAAAAAGGATCGACTTGAAGAGGTTGATGGCGAATTAGAAGATCCGACGGTCTGGGATAACCCTGAACGCGCACAGGAGCTTGGTAAAGAGCGAGCCACCCTTGAACAGATCATCAACACTCTCGATCAGTTATTGTCGGGAATTGATGATGGTATCGAACTGCTTGAGATGGCGATTGAAGAGCAGGATGAAGACACCGTAAATGAGGTGGTTTCAGAAATTGCCGCACTGACGGAAACCCTGGAGCAGTTTGAGTTCCGCCGTATGTTTTCCGGCGAGATGGATGCCAGTAGTGCATTCCTGGATATTCAGTCTGGCTCCGGCGGAACTGAAGCCCAGGATTGGGCTGAGATGTTATTGCGAATGTACCAACGCTGGGCCGACAAAAAAGGCTTTGAAGTTGAGTTGATTGAAGCCAGTGATGGTGATGTAGCTGGTATCAAAGGCGCGACGATCAAAGTAGTGGGCGATTACGCCTTTGGCTGGTTGCGTACTGAAACCGGTGTTCATCGGCTGGTGCGGAAATCACCGTTTGATTCCGGCAGTCGTCGCCATACTTCATTCGCGTCGGTGTTTGTATCGCCGGAAGTGGATGACAATGTTGATATCGAAATTAACCCGTCGGATCTACGGATCGATACCTATCGCGCCAGCGGAGCCGGTGGCCAGCACGTCAACAAAACCGATTCAGCGGTACGAATTACCCACCTTCCCAGCGAAATTGTAGTGCAGTGCCAAAACCAGCGATCCCAGCATCAGAACAAAGCCAACGCGATGGATCAGTTGCGGGCGAAGCTGTACGAGATGGAGATGCTGAAGAAAAATGCCGAGAAGCAAAAACTCGAGGAATCCAAATCGGATATCGGCTGGGGCAGCCAGATCCGTTCCTATGTATTGGACGCCTCCCGAATTAAAGATTTAAGAACTAATGTTGAAGTCACCAATACCCAGTCCGTGCTGGATGGTGGCTTGGATATATTTATTGAAACCAGCCTGAAGGCAGGATTATGAGCGAAGAACAGCAAAACCCGGAACAAGACGAAAATGAATTATTGGCGATCCGCCGTGCAAAACTCACCGAAATGCGGGAGCAGGGTAATGCCTTTCCCAACGATTTTCGGCGTGATTCATTAGCCAGTGAGCTACATGAAGCCCACGGTGAAAAATCCAAAGATGAATTGGCGGAAGCTGAAGCCATTCCGGTTAAAGTGGCGGGTCGGATTATGCTGCGCCGTATTATGGGCAAAGCCAGCTTTATCACTATTCAGGATATGTCTGGCCGAATTCAGCTTTACGTTCGCAAAGCCGATATTCCCGAAGGTGTATATAACGCTTTCAAAAAGTGGGATCTTGGCGATATTGTTGGAGCTGAAGGCACACTGTTTAAAACCAATACCGGTGAACTTTCGATTCATCTGACCAACCTGGTTCTGCTGACTAAATCTCTACGGCCGTTGCCTGAAAAGCACAAAGGCTTGAGCGATCTCGAAGTACGTTATCGCCAGCGTTATATTGATTTGATCGTAAACGAAGAGTCGCGCCGCACCTTTGAGATCCGCTCCGGAATCGTCAAAGCGATTCGTGACTTTATGGATGGCCACCAGTTTCTTGAGGTTGAAACTCCAATGATGCAGGTGATTCCCGGTGGTGCAACTGCGCGGCCTTTTGTTACCCATCACAATGCGCTGGATATGGATCTGTTCCTGCGAGTCGCACCGGAGCTTTACCTTAAGCGTTTAGTTGTCGGTGGTTTTGAGCGAGTGTTCGAGATCAACCGTAACTTCCGTAACGAAGGGTTGTCGACGCGCCACAACCCAGAATTCACCATGCTGGAGTTCTATCAGGCCTACGCGGACTATCACGATCTGATGGATCTCACCGAGCAGATGCTCAAGCAGATCACGGAAGAGGTACTGGGAACCAGCGAAGTCACTTATCAGGGCACGGTTTACGATTTTGGTAAACCAATTCGCCGGCTGACGTTGGTAAACGCAATCCTTGAATTCAATCCGGAGATTGATACAGCTGCATTGCAAACGCTGGAAAGTGCGCGAGCATTAGCCGAGTCATTGGAAATCCCATTGAAGGATGGATACGGGCTCGGCAAGATCCAGGTCGAGATCTACGAAAAAACTACCGAAATGAAGCTCGATCAACCGACCTTCATTACCGAGTTCCCAACCGAAGTTTCACCTTTGGCGCGTCGTAATGATGACAACCCTGACGTTACTGATCGTTTTGAATTGATCATCGCTGGCCGTGAAATTGCCAACGGGTTCTCCGAGCTAAACGATGCGGAAGATCAGGCCGAGCGTTTCAAAGCCCAAGTAGCTGAAAAAGATGCCGGTGATGATGAAGCGATGCATTATGACGAGGACTACATCACTGCACTGGAATACGGTTTACCACCAACAGCCGGTGAAGGGATTGGTATCGATCGACTGGTGATGTTATTTACTGACTCCCCGTCGATTCGCGATGTACTGTTATTCCCTCATATGCGTAAGCAATAGGCTGATAGTTAATGGCGAATAATTCGATCAAGCTGGAAGAGTCGTGGAAATCACGTTTAAACGACGAGTTCGATAAGGACTACATGGTCGAACTGCGGCAGTTTTTGAATGATGAAAAAGCTGCCGGCAAGATGATCTACCCCAAGGGTGGTCAGTATTTTTACGCGTTGGATCAAACGCCGTATGACAAAGCGCGGGTGGTGATCCTGGGCCAGGACCCATACCACGGCCCAGGCCAGGCCCACGGGTTGTGTTTTTCCGTTGCGCCGGGCGTACGACTACCGCCGTCGCTGCAAAATGTATTTAAAGAGATACGCCAGCAACTGGGTATCGAGTTCAGTGGTAATGGTTGTTTGTTACCTTGGGCTCAACAGGGTGTTCTATTGCTCAACGCGGTATTAACCGTAGAAGAGGGGCAGGCGGCATCTCACCAAGGTAAAGGCTGGGAAGCGTTTACTGATCGGGTAGTTGAGTTACTGAACGAGCGGGATGAACCCTTGGTATTTATGCTCTGGGGCAGTCATGCTCAGAAGAAAGGTAAGCACATCGATCGAGATAAACATCTGGTGCTGACCTCGCCGCATCCGTCGCCGCTGTCGGCTCACCGGGGATTTTTTGGTAACGAGCACTTTATACAGGCCAATGAATTTTTAGATAAAGCGGGCAAGCCAGTGATCGATTGGAGTGTTCCGGCGCTCTGACTTCTAGGGTTTTAGGTTCAAACGCTGAGGATTCAAACACTGGGGGTTCCAGCGAGGAGTTAGAAAATCCCCATTGCGACGCCGCAGGCTAGGGTTTCGCCCAGCTCTTCAGATTTTAAAACATCCTCTTCTGATACGCCTTTTCGGCTGATCAACGGTTCGCAGACCTTGCGCATCGGATAACCTTTCATAATACGATCAATCTCCCGTACTGCGCCGGTGCCATCGTTATCCGCACTTACAAACACCGCGTAGGGCAGATTCAGCGCCTCATCAAGCACCTCATAATAGGTGCGATCAAAAAAATCTTTAATCGCACCGCTCATGTAGCCGAAATTTTCCGGTGTGCCGATCAGCAATCCATCACAATCAAGCAAGTGTTCCGGGCCCGCATCGAAGGCGTGCAGAAAAGTCGTCTCGATATCGGTTTCCCGCAAAGCACCACGGTAAACCGCATCGGCCATTTTGCGGGTATTGCCGGTTTTGCTGTGATAAACAATCAGCAGTTTTTTCATTGTGAGCCAGTTACGCTACAAAGTTGAAAATACTTTACCAGCAGCTTCTATCGTCGCTTCCAATTCAGCGGTGCCATGCGCAGCGGAAACAAAACCCGCTTCGTATGCAGAAGGTGCAAGGTAAACACCCTGCTCAAGCATTCCGTGGAAATAACGGTTAAAACGCTCAACGTCGCAGGCCATGACCTGTTGGAATTCGGTGACGTTGTTCTCTTCACTGAAGAACATTCCGAACATACCGCCAACTTGAGCGGTACAAAATGGAATGCCTGCTTTATCTGCCTGCTGTTTTACGCCAGCGCAAAGCATCTCTACCTTACCGGATAGGTCTTCGTAGAAGCCGGGCTTCTCAAGCTGCGCGAGAGTGCTAAGGCCTGCAGCCATAGCAACGGGATTACCCGAAAGGGTTCCGGCCTGATATACAGGGCCGACCGGAGCAATATGCGCCATGATCTCTGCTTTACCGCCAAATGCGCCAACTGGCATGCCGCCGCCAATGACTTTGCCTAGTGTGGTTAGGTCAGGTTTGATGTTGTAAACCGATTGAGCTCCACCCAGTGCAACCCGGAAGCCTGTCATCACTTCATCAAAAATCAATACAGTGCCATGTTCGTCGCACTGCTTGCGCAACTCTTCGAGGAACCCCGGAGCCGGAGGAATGCAGTTCATATTGCCCGCAACCGGTTCAACGATCACCGCAGCAATCTGCTCGCCTTGCTCGGCGAATAGCTCTTTGAGTGGCTCAATATGATTAAAAGGCAGGGTTAAGGTCAGATCTGCTAAAGCCGCGGGTACGCCCGGTGAGCTAGGCACGCCGAGAGTTAACGCGCCAGAACCGGCTTTTACCAGTAGCGAGTCCGCATGGCCGTGGTAACAGCCTTCAAATTTCAGAATCTTGTCGCGACCGGTGTAACCACGGGCCAATCGTAGTGCGCTCATGGTAGCTTCTGTACCTGAGCTAACCATGCGCACCTGTTCTATCGATGGCATGATCTCGCAGACTTTATCCGCCAGTTGGGTTTCCAGTGCGGTGGGTGCACCGAAGCTTAAACCCAGCTCTAACTGAGCCTTTACCGCATCGATGACTGCCGGATGACGATGGCCAAGAATCAATGGCCCCCATGAACCTACATAGTCGATATAACGTTTGCCATCTTCATCTTCGACCCAGGCACCATCACCTTTGTGGATAAAAACCGGCGTACCCTCAACGGATTTAAATGCCCGCACGGGTGAGTTCACGCCACCAGGAATATGTTGTTGAGCCTGTTCAAACAGTGATTCGGATCGAGTCATGAAATTGCCTTATGTATGTAGTGTTAAATGGGGCTTTTTGCTGAAAAATTGTTGGAATTCAGTTGCTCTAGAGTGGATATTGGCAGCTCCGTAAAGCGCCTCAACCACCGCAATCGCGTTGATTCCGTGACGCAGCAATTGTCCGGCATTCAGGTGCGTAATACCACCGATTGCGACAATCGGAAGGTCGAGTTTTTTTGCTTCGGTCAATATATCTGTGGACGCCGGCGGTGCGTCGGGTTTGGTGGTTGAACTGAAGAAGCGCCCAAATGCCAGATAGCTTGCACCTTGCTGTTTAGCTTGACGTGCCAGCTCGATAGAATCATGGCAGGTTGCGCCGATAATGGCATCATCACCAAGCAATGATCGTGCTTCAGAAATGCTGCAATCCTGTTGGCCAAGATGAACTCCCGCAGCACCAACGGCGGCTGCAAGCTGGATATCATCGTTAATAATCAATGGCTTATCGAACTCCGCACAGAGTGCAATCAATGCGTTAGCGGTTTTCAAACGCTGTTTTTGATCCGATGACTTATCCCTGAATTGCACCAGGTTAGCGCCGCCTTCAAGGGCCGCTCTGGTTTCAACCAATAGTTGGTTCATTGGCCGATTATCGGGAGTGATAGCGTAAAGCCCCGAGACAGCATATGTGGTTTGGTAGCTCATGTTGGTGAGACTCTGATCGGAATCAACTGACCTTTGCCAAGGGGTTGGGCTGCCTCCAATGTGCTGTGGGTATATTGTTGGGCCTCGGCCACGGCATTCGCAACGGGTTTACCCTTTGCAATAAAACCGCTGATTGCGGCGGCTAATGTGCAGCCTGATCCATGAAAATTATCGGCGAGTCGCGGCCAATTATAGAATTGTGTAGGTTTACCCGCATTAAATAGCTGATTGGTAACTACGTCAGCGCTGTCGCCGGGGCTGTCGCCGCCGGTAATTAGCAGATGGGGAGTGCCTTTAGAATGAATGTAGGCCGCACATTCTTCGTTGCTGGTATTGGGCATGGGGCATAGCCGTAGTGCTTCGCTAGCATTGGGTGTGATCAAAAATGTCAGAGGTAACAGGTGCTTTCGAATCGCTTCTATTACCTGTTGATTCGCCAGTTTTGTGCCGCCACTGGCTTTTAGCACCGGGTCAAGAATGACCGGAATATCAGGGTGTTTTGCCAGTTCAGAGGCTATCTGCTCTATCACGGCGGTGCTACCTAACAAACCGATTTTCACCGCAACAACGGACATATCGGAGAGGATGGCATCCATTTGTCTGCCAATCAACGCAGGGTCAACGCTCACCAGCTCGGAAACGTTGCGGCTATCCTGCACCGTAAGGGCTGTAATAATCGGCGCGCAGTGGCAGCCGAGCGCAGCCAGGGTTTCAATATCCGCCTGGATTCCCGCTCCGCCGCTTGGGTCTAATCCAGAAAGACAGAGCACTACTGGCTGAAGTGGTTTGCTCAAGGTGTTGTTAGAAAGGCCGAATGATCACGAGAATGACGATCGGAATCAATATGAAAACCGGAAACTCGTTAAACCAACGGTAAAACACGTGGGATTGGGCGAGCGAATCATCTTCAAATTTCTTGATGATTCGACCGCATTGGAAGTGATACAAAAATAGCACAACCACCAGCGCCAATTTTGCATGCATCCAGCCCTGTTTTAGAAAGTAGTCAGGATTCATACCGAGCATTACCAGCCCCAATACTAGCGTTGCGATGGCAGCGGGGGTGGTGATGGCGCGGTACAGTTTTCGCTCCATAACTTTGAAACGGTCACGACTGATCTGATCTTCACTCATTGCGTGATAAACAAATAATCGTGGCAGGTAAAACAGGCCGGAAAACCAGCAAACCATCGAGATAATGTGGAAGGATTTAAGCCATAGCATCTGAGTGATCGTCCTTTATTTTCGGTGTGCGAGCGGGGTTGGTGAAATTAACGAGGGACATGATAATAGTTTTCGATATCGTCGCGGGTCAAAATTCCAACAATTGGTGTGATCATTGGCGCGGATGTACGGCATACCAGCAGGGTTTGCACACCGGTCTCATCGAGTTTGGTCAGTGCTTCGCCAAGTGACGCACGCATATCCAGTGTGACCGCATCTTTACGTAGGCCAGGAATAGCGAGCAGATCAATTTTCCCCTCAGCCTTTTCTTGTCCATTCTGTATCGCCTCGGTGGTTTCTGCCTCAGACCCTTCCTCTATCCTTTCCTCAAGGTGGTGCGCAAGGTCGGCTGCACGTAACACAATACGATCCTCACCATTTTGTATGATGATCCACTGGGGCTGATTCGATAGCAAGTGAGTCGCTTCATGGGGTGGTAGATATCGCCTGCAGCGCTTGAAGTTATCGCTCATTACACTGGTGACACCGACGCGCTGTAGTAGTGAAATCAGGTTGTCCCGTTGACTGGAAAATACCGTACTGTTGATCGCGCTTTCAAAAATTGATTTTTGTCGGAACAGAATTCTGCAGGTCAGGAATGCAATCATTACCGACAGCATCGAAGGCAGCATCATGCCTGGCGCATGGGTTAATTCCAGCGCCGTCATCAAGGCTGAGAGCGGGGCTGACAATACAGCTCCCATCATTGCGGTCATTCCGAGCAGCGCATATAAACCGGTGGATGAGTCGGCACCTGGCCACAATTGTTGGCCGACATAGCCCACGATTCCGCCCAGTAAAGCGCCTATCAGCAGTGATGGGCCTATCAGCCCACCGGGCATGCCAAGCCCCATAACAGCAGCGGAAATAAGCAACTTGCAGACAAAAAACAGTACCAGCGTTTTGATGACAATTTGACCATTCAGGGCCTGTTCCATGCTGTCGTAACCGATACCCATAATTTCGGGGGATATAATTGAAACCAATGCCGTGAGTAAACCTGCCAGCATAATTCGCTTAAAAATATGTACGTGCTGATAAGCGGTGCAGCGCCGATAGATATAGATAAACAGTGCAGCAGCACAACCAATTACAAAACCTTCGAAGGCGATGTAGGGTAGCTCCCACAGGGAGTGCATTGAAAGTTCGGGGATCTGAAATGCTGGCTCCTGTCCGTGACTGACCTGGGCAATCACGGCTCCGGTAACTGCAGCCAGAATTATGGGTGCAAAACCGGCGATTGTGTATTCCATCATCACCACCTCCATCGCAAAAATAACTCCGGCGAGAGGGGTATTGAATGAGGCGGCAATGGCTGCTGCGGTACCGCAGCCCACCAGTGTGCGGAGGCTATTGTTGGGTAGTTTGAGCCATTGGCCAATAAGACTGCTACCGGTGGCACCGAGGT
>JAHRWD010000066.1 GCA_019090315.1 Pseudomonadales bacterium | reverse complement strand
TCAACCATTTGTTGACTTCAGCGCGGAACTCCTTGAGTTCAGGAGATTCAATCTTCTGCATGGGTAATGCTCCCTTTTATAGTAGGAACCCGTGTGGATTAAACGTTGATTCGAAAAGAGGTGGGCTGACCGGAAATTAGATCAGCTTGCTCGAGTGGAACTTGGTTCGCTCCAGGGTGGGCCCAGAATGTTATTGTTTGAAAGTTACTGCATGAGGCTGTAGCTGACTGATCCTTGTCTAAATGCGTGTATCCAATCTTCATTTGTCATGAGGGGTCAAACTGTTGATGAGCGAATCATCTTACGAGGCTCTGCAAAGGTTTGATGTTGGCGCTATACCAATCGCCAAAGGACGGATTAAACAACAGATGAACCCTGTGTAGAATATGCCCGTTTTTCGACTATATCACTTTGGATAGGGTAGTGAAACAGGCTGTTTCATTAGAGTGAATTCAGTTGCTGAGCAGCTTCCAACACTTTGTCAACATGGCCTTTTACCCGCACTTTGCGCCACTCTTTATGGAGCACACCATTTTCGTCGATCAGGAAGGTGCTTCGCTCGATTCCCATATGCTCCTTGCCATAGAGTTTTTTGAGTTTGATCACATCAAACAGCTTGCAGAGTGTTTCATCCGGATCGGAAATTAGCTCGAACGGAAACTCCTGTTTTGCCTTGAATCGTTCGTGGGATTTCATGCTGTCTCTGGATACACCAAAAATCAGGGTGTTGGCAGAAGAAAAATCGGCAATCTGGTCACGGAAATTCTGACCCTGAGTGGTGCAGCCAGAGGTGCTGTCGCGAGGATAGAAGTAGATTACGACCTGCTGGCCGGTCAACTCTGACAGCTGGATCTGTTTTTCGCTGGTCGCTTCGGCGCTGAACTCCGGAATGGGTTGTCCTTCTTCGATGGGCTTGATGGTGGGTCTCCTTATTCGGCTAATATACGGTTCTTGGTGAGATCTATCTATTCGGAGTAAACTCTATCACATTTAGTTTACAGGCCACCCTCTGGGTGAACGCTCTTTTTTCGAGGTATGCATGCCGTCATCTCCATCCTTTTCTAGCGCAGCCCGCGCACTATTTGTACTGGCTGCTTTTTTTATCGTGGCGCAGGGAATTCAGGAAGCAGGTTCATTACTGGTTCAGTTACTGCTAGCGATTTATATCGCGGTTATTTGTGCCTCTCCGCTTGGCTGGATGGTGGAAAGAAAGGTGCCGGTGGCGCTTGCGGTACTGGTGTTGATGATCACGCTGATATCAATCGGATTTGGCCTGGTAATGCTGCTCAGCGGTTCAATAGACAAATTCTCACAGGATATACCGTTATATCAAAGTAAATTACGTACCGGCATGTCCTCAATAGTGGTTTGGCTACAGGGCATGCATGTGCCTATTTCAAGTGAAGACATAAGCAAGGTGATAGACCCAGGGAAAACCATGTCGCTGGTCGGAGCCTTACTCAATGGCCTGGGCGCTGTGTTGACCGATACGATGGTCATTTTACTTACTGTGGTGTTTATCCTGTTTGAAGCCACAGGTTTCACCAATAAACTGGATGTTGCACTTACAGATAAAGATACCGGTTACCTTCAACGGATTGCGGAAGGCATTCGTGGTTATATGGTCATCAAGACCTTTACTAGCCTGATTACCGGTGTCTTGGTCGGCCTGTTGTTGTGGGGTTTGAATGTAGATTATCCAGTTCTGTGGGCTGTATTGGCCTTCCTGTTTAACTACATTCCAAATATTGGTTCTATTATTGCTGCAGTGCCTGCAGTTTTGTTGTCATCGATACAGCTAGGCGTGCAGCAAGCGATGTTTGTCGCGCTTGGTTATGTCTGTATTAATATGCTTGTGGGTAATGCGCTGGAGCCAAAATTGATGGGCAAAGGAATGGGGCTTTCGGTACTGGTGGTATTTGTTTCGTTGATGTTCTGGGGATGGCTACTGGGTCCAGTCGGTGTGTTGTTGTCGGTACCACTGACCATGTCATTAAAAATTATTCTTGAGAATAACCCGGAGACCCGCTGGATAGCCATCATGTTGGGGCCTGACAATCATGTACCAAAAAAGTAGTTTTTCTGGCCTGGAGAAGGGGAAGTAAAACGAGGGGTCGGGTATGAGTGAAAAGGGGGAACTGCAGTCGTGATGGCTACAGTCCCCCTTCGTAGTTAGCTATTCTGTAGCATCTTCACTTTTATCTTTGATTAGCCAATGGGCTATCGCAGGTAGGATAAAGATTGCTCCTAACATGTTAAGCAGGAACATAAAGGTCAGCAGAATACCCATATCTGCCTGGAACTTCAGGTCAGAGAATATCCAGGTGGCTACACCTGCTGCAAGGGTTAATCCGGTAAAGATAACCGGCTTGCCCGTGAGACGAAGTGCCCCGTAGTAGGCTTCTTGCAAGGTCTTACCCTGTGCAATGAACTCATCCATTCGGCTATAGATATAGATCCCGTAGTCCACACCAATACCAACGCCTAGTGCAACAACCGGCAGGGTATTTACCTTGAGACCAATTTCCAGGATGGTCATGAGTGCATAGCAAAGTACGGATACCAGGGCCAGCGGAAGAATGATGCAAAGCGTTCCGCGAACTGACCGGTAGGTCAATACACATAGAAGGAAGATCGCGATATACACATAAACCATAATAGGTAATTGTGCAGCAGCGACCGCCTGATTGGTGGCAGCAATAATACCTACGTTTGCAGAGGCGAGCCTTGGGTTGAACTGATCAACCGGAAGGCCTGATTCAAACGCATTAACACCATCAATAATGGTCTGGATAGTTTGTGCCTTGTGATCTGCTGTGTAGATCAGTATTGGCATAGCGGTACAGTCGGCATCCATCAGGCCGCCACTGGTTTCCATATATCGAAGTGCGCCACTCATATTGTAGCGGTTTCGAAGGATGGCCTGCCATTTCGGAGAGCCTTCGTTATTCCCTGAAGTAACAATTTTCATCGCCTGGGACAGGGATGCAACCGATTGCACGCCGGGAAGGTTCTGAACATGCCAATGGAAACGATCCATTGCGTCCATGATTTCGTAGTTGATGCAGGCATCCTGAGGCGCTTCAACAATCACAGAGAGCACATCCACACCGATTGCAAATTTCTGGGTGATAGCCTTGGTGTCGAGATTATACCGGGCGTCTTCCCTAAGTTCGGGCACACCGGAGTGCAAATCACCAACTTGCAGATCATTACCTTTATAAAGACCCCATGAGCCGAGTATAAGCATGACGATCATGACAGGAACGGCTTTTTTTCTGGTGGTCAGACTGGACAAAGCTCTCCACATGTTGTCCATGCGACTTTCGCCTTTCTGACGATTTTCACGGTACTGGTCAATGTTCTTGATCTTCACATAAGAGAGAAGGATGGGCAGCAGAATCAGGTTTGAGAAAATGATCAATGCCACGCCAATGGAAGCGGTGATCGCCATTTCCTGAATGATTCCGATCCCGATTAAAAGAACCGTTAAAAATCCGATGGTATCACTGACTAGCGCCAGGCTGCCGGGAACAACCAGTCTTCTGAATGTTCGCCGAGCAGCTTCGTTGCCATCAACACCACGGGTTTCAGAAGTAACGGGCATAACTGGTTTGTGGACATCGGTCTCATCTTCACCGTACAGCACCTCTCCCATCCAACTGCTGATCATCTGTACCCCATGGCTCACGCCGATGGCAAATACCAGAAACGGTACCAAAATGCTCATCGGATCAATACCGAATCCCATAAGGTTTAGCGATCCCAACTGCCATATGACCGCGACAATGCTACATACTAGCGGCAATACCATCAGTTTGATGGAGCCGGAATAGAGCCAAAGGAGAACCGCAGTAATCAGCAGGGCTACGCCAAAAAAAGCGATAACACTACGTGCACCTTCGGCAATATCACCAATCGATTTCGCAAACCCCAGAATGTGTACACTGACATTTTCGGTCTCAAAGCGTTGTCGGATTTTCTCTTCAAGATCCTTTGATACGCGTTGGTAATCAAGTGGTTTTTTGGTTTTGGGATCGAAATCAAGAAGCTCTGCACGGATCAGTGCGCCGCTAAAATCATAGCTGACTAAACGTCCCAGTTGGCCCGATTTAACAATATTTTGTTTAACGGTATCAAGCCATTCCGGAGTAGGCGTGAATTCCGCAGGTATGACATTTCCGCCGGCGAAGCCATCTTCGATAAATTCAGTAAAACGTACGTTAGGAGTAAAGATTGAAGTAACACTGGATTTGGCGATACCGTCAAGGAAAAAGACTTCATCGGTGGCTTCTCCTAGTGCGGTAAAGAACTCTGGATTAAAAATGGTGCCGTCTTTCTGAATCAGGGCAACGATAATCTGATTGCCACCTCCAAAATCTTCCTGATATTTCAGCAGGGTTTTCATATACGGATGTTCAAGTGGCAACTGCTTGGCGAACCCTGCCTCCATACGTAGTGAGGTGGCTTTATAGCCCATAAATACAGTGATCAAAGCGAACAGTATGATTAGCGGCAGGCGGTAGGAGAAGATCAACCGCTCGAACCCGCTAATAAAACGGTTATTTTTCATGGAGTAATCCTGGTGAAATTTATTATATGACCTGTCATCGGTCGTTTTAGTCGAGAAAAAGTGCCGTTTACTGCATTTTTAGTTTGGAGCTGCCACGAACACCAAATATGACAAGCTCGGTATCATTAACAGCAATAACAGAAGTCAGGTTTTCAAACCCACGGTATGGAACTTTATTGAAGCCGGTATCGCCGCTGGCCTGACGTAAAACAGTACCGCCAGCGCCCAGCAAAATGGTATCGCCAGATGGGGTAAAGGTTCCCCCTAAAATATTGGTGGTAACCCCGGTGTCCAGTTCAGTCCAGCTATCGCCAGAATCATTAGAAATAAAGGCATGGCCACGAAGGCCGTAGGCGATGATTTGATGTCCTTCCTCCAGAGGTTGCTCAATTAGCCCAAAGAAGGAGCCAACATAGGGTGATTCAAGCTGTTGCCAGGTTTTGCCCTGGTCAGATGAACGAGCCAAAGTACCGGCTTCGCCAGCAATGAGCACATGCTCACCAACGCGATTAATTGAATTAAAGTGCCAGTCAAGCGTGCCGATCATAAACTCCTGCCATGTTTTTCCGCCATCACTGGTGCGCATAATCAGCCCATATGCTCCGACAACCAGGCCATTTTGTGCATCAAAAAAAACCACATCGAGGAGTGGTTTTTCAATATCGGGTGCTTCAAACAGAATATTCCAGTTTTTGCCGCCATCCTCGGTGCCTAAAATGACACTGTCGTGGCCTACTGCCCAGCCTTTCATATTATCGATGAAATCAATGCCAGTCAGTAGCATTTGGGTAGGAGAGTTAGCCTGCGTCCAGGTACTGCCGCCGTCGTCGCTATAGAGGATATGCCCTCTACCGCCAACCGTGAATATTCTATCACCAGCCATATCCGAGTTTACCAACAGAGATTTGCTGGATTTGACTGCAATAGTTGATGGAACCTGGATTGAATCCGTGTATCCAGGCATAGCCTGAACGAGAAAAAGAAGAGCAGCATATCTGGCCAGTTTGCGAGATATTTTTCCGAGACGGTTCATTTAAACGGTCCTTATTATTGGGTTATTAAATTGGGGAAAACTGTAATAGGTTGATAAAAACCTATTACCAATAATTAAAAAACCATCAGGCAAGCAGAACGCCTGCCTGATGGTAAATTAATACTATCGGATACCAGACGAGCGAAGAGCTGCTGGTGTGTAATTATTGGGTGCAGACCGGAATGATGTATCATCCGGAGTATCTTCGTTATCAAGCCCAACCGCGAGGTAACGTCCAGACTGAAGGTCGTAATGAATTTCAGCGGTGTTGGTGGTTACCAAAACCGAGTAATCATTGTAGATGTGGCCTTCCGACATTCTCCACAATTGCATACGCTTGTCGTAATGATCCATTACCGCAATTTGCCAGCTATCTTCATCCATGAAAAACACACGTTTTTTATAGACATGGCTGGTACCTTCTCGTAGTACACCCTCAACATGCCAAACACGGTGCAGCTCGTAGCGAGCATAATCCTGGTTGATATGGCCAGCCTGGATAATGTCATCAATTTTCAGTGTGCCATCGTGCAGCAGATAAGAGTTGTAAGGGATATACATCTCCTGTTTGCCAACCAAAGTCCAGGAATAGCGGTCGATATTACCGTTATACATACCTAGTTGGTCACTAGTTGCAAGCCCATCACCGCCAGTTTTCGGGTTGTCATACTGAACCTGTGGTGCACGTCGAACTCGACGTTGACCGGGATTGTATGACCAGATGCGGCGTTTGTGTACATCATTGTGCACAAGCCCCAGAATCAGGATCACACTACCGGCTTTTTTAGCCGGCGCACGAACCGTTTGCATGAAGTAGAAAACATCATTTTCCCCATCAAAGCTCTCAGCCGTATTGCCCTCTTTGGACCAGTCAGACAGGATCTCTTCAATGATTTTTGAGGTCTGGTGTTTTCCGTTGCTGGTCACAACTGTTGTGTTTGACCAGCGCTGGGTTCCCATACGGGATACCTTGGTCGCGAAGCTTAGAGCTGCTTCATTACCATTTTGAGGGATAGGAAAGCCTGGGCCGATTTTAACACCGGTGAAATCATTGCCAGAGGCAGTCAATTCACCAGTAGTTGCATTTTCAATGACCGCATCATAAACATACTTATGATTGGAAGCGGAGCGACGGCTCGGGTAGATGTTCATTACGTAATCCGGATACAGGGCAAACATCTCCTGTTGTCCGGGGCTTAGTTTATCCGTGTATTGGCCGTAGTTAGCCGCCGTGATTACAAAGAGAGGCTTGTCCTCCGCGAAGGGGTTAGGGAGCCAGGCACCTTTTGCATTGGTTTTTTGCGGCAATCCACCTGTCCATTCCGGAATAGTGCCTTCAGCATTACCAGCACGAACTGCACCCATAGGGGTGAGTTCCGTGCCTTCTATGCCCAACTTTGCAGCTTCTGCTGCCGGAACCTTGGCCTGTACGCCAGAGGCGGATAAGGCTGCTACAAGCGCACTCGATACAGCCAATATTTTTGTTTTATTCTTCATGGTTGTTACCTTTTATTAGAAGCTGGTTTTAAGTGTGAGTGCTAAAAAGTCCTGTTTTTTCTGAACGTTACCCGATGTGCTAGCTCCGTAGTCACCGCCACCCCAATACGCTGTATAGCCAATGTCAAAGGTAGTACTGGTCAGATACGTAGCTGTTACGCCTGCAGTTATACTTTTTCGGCGTTCAACAAAGGTAGCGCTAGGTATGCCCGGCCCTGAGCCCTGTATATCCTGTTTGTATGTTATTGCAGGTTCCAGTGTCAGGTTCCAGAATACATCAGAATATTCAAGTTTTATCAATGCAACATAACCGTAGGAGAATCTATCAAGCCCCCCAAAAACAGCTACTTCAGTAGGGGTATTTTCCGGCATGTTGGCGTAAACAAGCCCTGGCTCAAACAAGACAGACATCTTGTCGGCGCCGAACGGGTTGGCGGAACCGCCTGTATAAGTAAAGGTGGTTTGTAGCTGAGTCATATCCCCTTCGCTATATCCGGCGGTTGATCCCGGTGTGCTAAGGAATCCAAAAGTAGTAGCCCCCCATGACATAGGTACATCGGGTCGATAAGAGATTTCGCCAGCCATTGAAAGCCCCAGCTCACCGGGCAAATCAACATTAAAGCTAACCCCAAAAACGTTTATTTTTTCTGGATAGATTAGCTGATAGCTCGGGGTAGGGGTTCCAGATATATCAAGCGTTGCCTGTAGGAATGGTGCATGGCTGGATTGGCGCATGTAGTACAAACCGAACTCTGCCCAGCCCATGGATTCTGATACGGTACGAAAAGCAAAACCAAACTCTTTACCATCCTCGGCATCAACCGACGATGCATCTATACCAACCTGGTTGATTTCTTCGAATCCCTCGCCAGCAACTGCGCTAGAAGAAAAGAAAGTGCCAACCGGGTCGATAACGGTGGCTTCCCATTTTGCGACATAATAGGCATCAAAGGAGAATTTACCGCCAAAATCCAGAGAACCCCAGATTATCGGCAGTGGTAGCAGGATCTCTTTTAGCTCCGGAGCAGCGCCCCGCGCCTTGGTGGCATCAATAGGGTTAATGCTATTTAGACTGTTACCAATAAATGTGCTTTCACCCCAGCTTAATACCTGGTTACCAAGACGCCCAGATAAATTTGTGGTTCCACCCAGGCCAACACTTCCGTACACAAAGGCGTCAAGCAGGCGGAAACTGTTGCCGATCTCGTCCTGCCCATCTGCAGTAATCCAGTCATTCGTGGTGGTTGGAACGCTTGTTGTGGGATCGAGCCCCATGATAATGGCGTCGTATATATAGGTGCCACGCATAAATACGCCAAAAGATCCTTTCTGGAATCCCCCTTCCACCGTGATTTTTAGAGGGGTCGATACCAGCTCACCTTTGTCCGGAAAGTTTATATCACCGTAGGTGGCAGGAGGTGTGCTTGCATCAACACCTCTAAATATCGCTCCTAGCGAAACGGTGGTATCAATAAATGCTTGTGTATTAGGGTCATCAAACTGAAATTGTACGGCCTGAGAACTAAGGGGAAGCGATAAAAGAGCCCCTGTCCCAAGTATTTTTGCAAAGGCCGGTATGAAACCACCTTGCGTGAAACCATTAATGGGTTTTATCACGAGTACTCTCCTATATATTATTTTTTTTAACTGCATCGTAGCGTATAACGCATTTAGGGTATAAGCAACCACTATTTAGTGGTTGGTTTTCGGTGAATAAATATATATCAAAAGGAGGTTGTAAAAACTTGTTTAAGGTCAAGTTTAACTTGCAATTCATGATGTTCTGCGCGCAACACAGGTTTTTGTACTAGGCTGGATAATAATTATCATTTGTCGAGTTATTATCGTGGTTGCATCTGCTGCTAAACCGTTTGAACTAGAAGTCATTTCGTCTCGCTTTGAGGGCGACAATTGTTGCCAGTCAACGATCACCAGTGCATCAATTTCCGCTGAGCTAGGTAAAGCCTGTAAAAAAGCAAAAAAATTGTCACTGGCTGCAAAAAATGCCCGTGCGATGGTGCTACGGGTAGGAGACCGTGCAACAGGCCTCAAAGTGGTTACGGATTATTTTTCCGAGCTTGCTGATAACACCATATCTTTGGCAGATAATATAAATTTGGTGGCTAACAAAATATCAGTAGTAACTGTTTCTCGTTGGCGAACTGAATCACTGATTTCTCAGCTTAACAAGGCAAAATCTAGGGAGAAAAATAGCGCATCTTTTGACTCGGGTTCATTACGCAGGGTTTTTCAGGGAATTGGATGCGAATTACAAAAAAATAATGAATTTACATCCAAATTGATCAGGCAGTTAGAGTTAGAGCTGGAAGAGATTCAACGTCAGATGCGTGCTGCAGATGTGGTCTGCGTGACGTTTTTATTGGAGGCTACCAAGACAGGAGAGTTTCAGGAAATTCTAAAATCGATGGCGGGTGATATCAAGCAATTAGCAGATGATATTAAGGCACATGTCACACGTTCTCAAACGTTGTTAGAGGGTTAAGTTTTGCAAACGCACAATATATATAATGGGAAACATCAGTGGCTTGTATTTGGTCGTGATGAAGATAAACCAGATAAAATTATCGACACCAACCAGTGTATGGTGATCAATGGAAACCGGTCTTTACTTATCGATCCAGGTGGCACTGAACTATTTGCTCCGATGTTAGCTGTTGTGCTGCAACACCTTAAAATAGAGGAGATAACCGATCTTTTTGCATCGCATCAGGACCCTGACATTATTTCATCATTGGGTTTGTGGGATCAGGTATTACCGAATGCAACATTACATGCATCGTGGATATGGGAAGGTTTTATTCGCCATTTTGGTATGAATAATATTCCCTATTCTGCAATCCCGGATGTTGGAGGGATTCTTCATCTTGGAGATGTTGAATTGCAATTAGTGCCTGCTCATTATCTTCATTCTTCAGGCAACTTTAATATCTATGATCCGGCCGCAAAAATTTTGTTCTCGGGGGATATTGGAGCCTCTCTGGAAGGCCCTGGTTCACCTATGTACGTTGAAGATTTTGAAATACAGAAAGAATTTATGACCAACTTTCATCAACGCTGGATGCCTTCGAATGAAGCAAAGCTGGACTGGATTAAACGAGTGCGTGCGCTAGATATAGAATTGATGGTGCCGCAACATGGACGGATTTTCAGGGGTGATGATATACCAAAATTCCTGGACTGGTTTGAGGAGTTAAAAGTGGGTGTTTTAGGGTAGGGTGTATTAAAATAAACGATTAGCATTGCTGACCAACTGTCTGTTTTTGGTGCTGCTTCAAACAGCTAGAATGCTGGATAAAAATCGAATCAAAAAAGGCTCCAACCGGAGCCTTTTCCTTTTGTATTATTGGCCTGCAGCCAGACCTTCACGCCTTGGGTCTGAGCCGCCATTTAGTATGCCGCTATTGTCGATGTTAATACCTTGTAAGCCACTATTCAGATCGCGAATATTTACCTTGTGATTCATCGCTTCCAGTTCACTTTTTTGGCTCTCAAGTCGGGTGTTTTTTTCCAGGTCAGTTGTACCATTGCGATTGCCAAAGTGGGGTAAATTGATAGCATCCTGAATAGATAGGCTCCAATCTAATAGGCCCACAAGCGTTTCGATTACATAGTTTATGATTCGGCTACCGCCGGGGGAGCCAACAAGCAGTATCAATTTTCCATTTTTATCAAAAACCATGGTCGGTGCCATTGAGCTTCGGGGGCGCTTACCCGGCTCAACGCTATTGGCTATTTTGGCTCCATCTTTTTCTGCAACAAAGGAGAAATCTGTTAGCTGATTGTTCAGCAGAAAACCATTTACCATGAGTGAAGAGCCAAAAGCCATCTCAATGCTAGTAGTAATAGAAACGCCGTTTCCCTGTTGGTCTACGATGGAGAAGTGACTGGTTGAGGGCAGTTCAGGTGATTGGGCTTCAGACCAGGAGGTAGTGCTGTCGATATTGCCGGGTTCGGCTTTTCCCATATCCTGATGTCGGTCGATCAACTGGGCGCGCTGCTGGGCATACAGTGGATTCAACAATGCATCAACTGGAACGGCTACAAAGTCGCTGTCCGCAATATAGGTGTTACGGTCTGCAAAGGCCAAACGTTCAGCCTGGGTAATAATATGGATCGATTCAGTAGACAACGGTTCCATCTTTGCGAGATCAAAGTGACTCAGAATCTGCATGGTTTGAAGCACGGTTAACCCGCCTGAACTGGGCGGCCCCATTCCGCATATTTTATAGGTTCGATAGGGTGCGCAAACCGGCTCTCGTACCTTTGCCTGATAGTTGGCGAGATCTTGCAGGCTCAGTTGGCCGGGATTGTCGGGATCACTGTTTACTGTCGTTATGATCTGCTCAGCAATGGTGCCACTGTAAAAAACGGTGGTGCCGTCGGCTGCAATTTGACGCAATGCTTTCGCAAGCGCTGGATTTTTGAGTGTTTGCCCAGCCTTGATCGCCTCTCCGTTGGGATAAAAATAATCACGAGCGCTACCATCCCGCATTAGTCCAGGATTAATGCTAGCGGCTACCAATTTTTCCAGGCGAGGCGAAACGATAAAACCTTGCTCGGCCAGGGTGATGGCTTCTTCAAATAGCGTATCCCAGGGCAGGGTGCCGTATTGCTGATGAGCTTTCTCAAACATTTTCAGCACCCCAGGTACGCCAACAGATCGACCGCCGACTACCGCTTCTATCCATTTCATCGGAGTGCCATCAGTCTCATAAAACAGATTTGGATCAGCTGTTTCCGGGGCCGTTTCTCGACCATCAAAGGTTATAAGCTGTTGCTGTTGTTGATCCCAGTACAGCAAAAAGGCTCCACCGCCAATCCCGGAGGATTGGGGCTCTACCAGGTTGAGCACCAACTGAACGGCGATGGCCGCATCAATGGCATTGCCACCTTTGGCCAGTATTTTTGAACCAGCCTGAGATGCGTATGGGTTGGCTGAGCTGACCATAAATTTTTCAGTGCGCACCTCATCCTTTTGTGAAATACCGGTTGCCGCTTCCGGATCACGATCTTCCCTTGGGGCGCTGTTTTGATTAGGGGCCGTTGAGCAGGCGCTGAGAAAGGCGGCGCATACAATGCCTGCAATAAGTGATCGGTGGATTCGATTGAATAGCGATAAGGGCATAACTGTATCCTTTTAACAGATATATAGAGGCTTCATTATGATTGGCACAGTGAGCCGCTAGCGTTGAATTTGAGTGGTTTGCCAGTGATTGATCTGACTAAGCATGCTTACTTCCCCAGCCACCGCCTCCCGGGGTTTTGAGTGTAAGCAGATCTCCAGCCCGAACTACGCGGCTGCACTTAGCGGGAAGTACCTCAGAATTAAGCAGGTTTTTTCCTGCTAGTCCTGCTGAACCGCCATTCAATCCCCACGGCTGGTTGCTGCGGCGCTCAGTGAGCAAGGTGATTTCAGTATCTTGCAGGAATTCGAACTCGCGGATAATTCCGTCGCCACCCCTATGCAGGCCTTCACCACCGGATTGTCGGCGTATAGCGTACTGTTTAATACGCAGCGGATAATGCGCCTCCAGGCTTTCGATGGGCGTATTCAGGGTGTTGGTCATATGGGTTTGCAGGGCACTTAATCCATCGCTGACAGGGTTGGCTCCCATGCCTCCGCCAACTGTTTCATAGTAATCCCAGCGCCGGTTGTTGATGGAATCATGATTGCCCATTGCGATATTGTTCATGCTGCCGTGGCTGGCGGCGGGGATCTGATCCGGTATTACCTGGGCCAATGCACCTAACACCACGTCGACGATACGGCTGGATGTTTCGACGTTTCCAGCCGCTACCGCAGCGGGCCTTTCTGCGTTGAGTAAGCACCCGACAGGGGCGGTAATGGAAATGTCTTCAAATGCGCCTGCGCAAGCCGGAGTCTGCTCCGGCATCAGGCATCGGAAAGCATAGTAAACCGCCGCCGCTGCAACGGATAGCGGGCAGTTTATGTTGCCGGGAACCTGTGGGGATGTGCCGGTAAAGTCGGCGTGGATTTTTCCTTTGTTGACGATTAGTTTCAGGGCGATATGGATGTTTTCAGTTCCCGCGCCATCGCTGTCCATCAGATCGTCAAACAGGTAGCTACCATCGGGAATCGCTTTCAATATGGTAGAACTAAGCCGCTGGGCATATTGATTAAGCTCTTCTAATCCCCGGCTAAAGTTCGCAACCCCGGCATCTTCAATCATGGCTCCAAGCCGTTCCAGTCCGATTTGATTGGTGCTGACTTGCGCAGCAAAATCAGCCAGTACCAGGCTGTTTAGCGATATAGACTCGCCGTTCTTGCCATCGATGTTGTTGGGATCAATGCTGCTATCGATTTTACTGAGCAGGTTCAAAGTCTGTTGCTGTAATTCACCCCGTTTAAGAATCCAGCAGGGGGCAATGATGACGCCTTCCTGTTCGAGGCTGGTTGATAGCGGCATGGAACCCGGCGCATCGCCACCAATATTGGCATGGTGAGCCCGGTTTGCGACAAATGCGATCAGCTCATTTTTCCTCTCACCTTCAATAACATGCTCGATAAAAAGTGGCGCGACCAGTGTTACATCCGGCAGGTGGGTGCCACCCAGGTACGGATCGTTTAAAACCAGCGTATCGCCGGGCTGCCAATCCATCGCCCCGACAATGCCCTCCATCGCATAAGCCATGCTACCAAGGTGAACCGGTATATGCGCAGCCTGGGCAAACAGCTTTCCGGTGTTATCAAACAGAGCGCAGGAAAAATCCAGTCGATCTTTGATGTTTGGAGAAAATGAGGTGCGCCGAAGCACCAGCCCCATCTCCTCACAGATCGCCTCGATTCGGCTGCTAAAAATACTCAGCTCAATTGCATTCATCGTTGAGCCAAAAATTTTGGGTTAGCAGAAGGTGACAATTTCATCCAGATCCGCACGATCCGTTACCAGGTTATTGATAGGTGCGCTGGTATCCATATAGCCCAGCGCCATTCCACAAAACAGCATCTGCTCATCCGGGATATCTACAAATTCGGTAATGGATTTGTGCCAGATCGCCCAGGCTTCCTGCGCGCAGGTATGCAGATCATATTCCCGCGCTACCAACATAATGCTTTGTAAAAACATGCCCAGATCTGCCCATTGTCCTAAACCCATCTGACGGTTGATTGAAAAGAATAGTGCTGAGGGCGCGCCGAACAGTTCAAAATTGCGGGCGAACTGCATCATCCTTTTGACTTTGTCTTCACGTTTGATCTCCAGCGTAGCGTACATATCTTCCCCGCATTTAAAGCGTCGGGTTCTGTACGGTTCGGTGAGTTGGGGGGGGTAGATGTCGTACTCGCTTCCTTCGCCCTGAGGATTTGTCGCGATTTTTTCCGCGATGCTGGAGGCGAAGGTTTGAAGCTTGTCGCCACTCAACACGTACACATGCCAGGGCTGTAGGTTTCCGCCGGAGGGTGCTCGCTTGGCTTTTTCGAGAATCTCTCGAATGGTTTCCTGGGGTACCGGTTTGTCCAGATAGGCTCGGCAGCTAATACGGCTTTTTAATGCTTCAGATACATTCATTTGATCTTATTTCATCCCTGGTTGTAGGGACCTTCTTTGCCCAAAGGTCTCATTGTTATTTTATAGTGTTCTCTCTGATGTCTCGGAGAGTTTGTTTCGATTGCCAAACTACCATTGGCAGTATGGATGATACAATAGCGATCATCCTACAGTGAGAGTTTAAGTGTGAAAATATCCTTCCATGGCGCAGCAAAGGGCGTCACCGGCTCATGCCATTTGGTAAGCTGCGGCGACAAACGTATTTTGATTGACTGTGGTCTGTATCAGGGCGGGCGCGAGACCGAAGCTCAAAACATCGGTGATTTTGGTTTTGATCCAGCGGAGATTGATTACCTTCTATTGACCCATGCCCATCTTGATCACTGCGGGCGTATTCCATTGTTGGTAAAGCGTGGTTTTACTGGGGAAATTATTACCACTGCTGCATCTCGTGAGTTGGCTCGCCTGGTGATGCTCGATTCCGCACATATTCAGGAGGAGGAATCTGCTCGGCGGACTCGACAGGCGGCGAGGCGAGGAAAAGACACAGCCGATATCAAACCGCTTTATACCACGCTGGATGCACTCAACAGCCTTGATTATTTTGGTCATACCGCACAATACGAAACCCCTGTTCGGCTAGGCGAACATGCCCAGGCCACCTTTTGTGATGCGGGACATATTCTTGGTTCCGCAAGTATTTTGCTTGAGTTAGAAGAGGATGAGCAAACCAGACGTGTTCTGTTTTCGGGTGACATCGGTTATAGCGATCGCGCTATATTGCATGATCCGAAGCCCCCCTCGAATGTTGATGTGGTAGTGATGGAAACCACCTATGGTGATCGGCCCCACAAGGAGCTTAAGCCCTCTATAGAAGAGCTTTATGCCGCTATTAACGAGACTTTTGAGCGCGGTGGCAACGTCGTAATCCCCAGCTTTGCGTTAGAGCGAACCCAGGAAATTCTCTACTACCTGCGAGAGGGATTAGAGGGTGGTCGCCTGCCACGTTTTATGCAGGTATTTCTCGACTCGCCTATGGCTATTTCAGCCACAGAGATATTTCGTCGGCATTCGGAATGCTACGACAAAGATTCTGAAAAACTATTCCTGGATGATAAGGATCCGTTCGGTTTTCCGGGGCTGCATTTTACTCGTGATCCATCCGAGTCAATGGCTATTAACCGAATCAACTCTGGGGCGGTAATTATTGCAGGTTCGGGCATGTGTAATGGTGGAAGGGTGCGACATCACTTCAAGCAACTTTTATGGCGTGAAAGTAGCAGCGTGATTTTTGTCGGTTATGGCGCCACTGGCACACTGGCGCGAACTATTATCGACGGCGCAGAAACGGTAAAACTGTTTCGTGAAGAGGTAACAGTTCGGGCAAAGATATATACGCTGGGCGGTTTTTCTGCCCACGCGGATTGTAATGAACTACGTTCGTGGCATAAGAAAACCGGCAATCCAGAAAAGACCTTTCTTGTACATGGAGAGCCAAACGCAATGGGCCAGTTTGCTCGATCACTGAAATCGCCCAACATTAAACTGCCAGAGCTACATAGCGAGCACATATTATAGCCAGCTTCCCTGGCAGACTGAGTTATAGAAAAATAGAGAGTTATAAGTAATGAGTACAGAAACAGGCCTACAAAGCCGTAGTGAATCAAAATGTGAATTGTGTGGTGCGACCGATGGGCTGAGTGTTTATGAAATTCCGCCTAATTCAAACGATGATGTGGATCAGTGCATATTGACCTGTGAGCATTGTAAAACCCAGATAGAAAGCAGCGATGAGCTGGATGTAGATCACTGGCGCTGTTTGAACGACAGTATGTGGAGCCAGGTGCCGGCGGTACAGGTAATAGCCTGGCGGATGCTCGACAGGCTCAGCGGAGAAGGCTGGGCGCAGAACCTGCTGGAAATGCTTTACCTTGATGATGAAACCCTGGCCTGGGCGCAAGCGATGAAGGGAGATGAAGATGGGGTTAAGCACATGGATAGCAATGGCGCAGTGCTTGAAGCGGGGGATACGGTAACGCTCATTAAGGACCTTACCGTGAAGGGCGCAAACTTCACCGCCAAGCGTGGCACTGCGGTGCGGGGGATCTCTCTGGTCGCCGATAACCCTGAACATATCGAAGGGAAAGTGAGTGGTCAGCAGATTGTTATTTTGACTAAGTTTGTTAAGAAATCGAATTAGAGTGTAGACGTTAATCGGCTCAAATTGGTGGCTGAGGCTGCGTTAGGCGCTTACAGTGCTTAGTGATATCAAACGCTGAAGTTTGACGCCATCTGGATCTGAAATTCTTGCCTCCCTGCAGGCTACGGCCATTGCGTCACCTGATATAGAGGCCCATTCAATAGCGAAGTTGTTTAGATTGGCGAGCTGATCAATTAAAACTCGCTGTGCTCGCCCATTACCTTCGCGAAACGGATGAATCATGTTTATTCGTCCGAGGTAGTACCCAGCTCGCAGACCAAATGCAGCGGGTGAGAGGCCTTGTATCAGCTTTTCCTCATGCAGCTGCGAGAACAGTTCGTCTGCAGTTTTAATGATTAAATTATAGGGGAGGAAAAGCTTTCCTCCTTTCATGATCTCTGTTTTACGGATCTGGCCGCAAAATGGGTAAACATCTTCAAAGATGCGGAAATGAATAGCCTGCAGATGTTTCAGATTAAAGGTAGCTTGTGGGGGATCAGATACCAACTCAGCAAGGGTGATTTGAGTCAGTTGCTCTTCAGCAGAACTAAGTGACTCAGTATCCGTGAAACCCAGAAGGTTTTTTAGGCAGCTAGAGTTTTCAATGAGGTAGGGATCATCTTCGCGGAGGTCGTATGCTGCGTATTGATCCATGGGATCAGACTGTTAGGAGGTTAACCTGCCGAAACTCGGTGTTTGTTGCTGGCCTGGAACTGGGCGACCAATTTTTGGCGTAGGGCTTTAGCATCAACCTTCCCGTCAATGACCTCACAGATTGTTCTTTCTTGGCTGGCAGATACATGAATACCCTCAATACGGCATGAGCCGGCAACTTGGGAAGCGAGGTATTCAGTTTTAAATGCGTGACGAGTCATAGAAACTCCTTCAGTGGGAACGGTTATTCTAGCTTTCCCCTTATTGTTCTGCAAATTCTGGTGTCAATCCTAGTATCAGTGTAGCGCATTAAGTTGAGTCTCTTGTACAAGAGATAGGTTTTCTTATGGACACCGAAAATAGGTGCTGTTGGCACGGTTTTTTGATTCTTTATGTCGCGATTTATGCCCCTGTTTCTTGCTGAACCAATGCCTTGATTTTCACCGCTTTTTCAAAGTGGTCCAGCTCATGGGTAGTGATCCACCAATGGGCAGCTTCCATCAGTAGCTCGGGATCACTATTTTTGTTTGCGAAAAATGCATAAAAAGAGAGCCCAACCGTAGGCCCTTTATTCGCTATCTTCTTATCACAGACCGCTATGATTTTATCCCGCAGGCTATCTCTCATGTAGACCAATTCCATTGGTTGAGGCTAAGGTTAGAGCTAACGCGGGCGCTTTGATTGGCTGCGAGGGCTATTTCCAGCTTTTGTTGGTCTGTTTTTACTGGTACTTTTCCCCTTCTTTTGCGGCCCCTTCGGTTTGTCGAAGTGGTTATGGGTCGTCATTGCGGGCCGCCCGTATCGTTTGTAGTCCGGTTCACCACCGGTGCCTTTTGGCTGCCAGGTTGGTATCAGGTGCTGTTTGCCGTTACCGATCAGGTCGGCTCTTCCCATACCTCGTAGTGTCTCTCTGAGCAGCGGCCAATTTTCTGGGTCGTGATAGCGCAGAAACGCCTTATGTATCTTGCGTACGCCTGCTTTGCGCGGAACAGGAATTGGTTCGCTGCGTTTTAGCGGTACTAATGGGCTTTTGCCACTGTGGTACATCGCGGTAGCCATCGCCATCGGCGTGGGCAAAAAGGTCTGTACCTGATCAAGCCGAAACTTGTTCTTCTTGAGCCATAACGCCAGATTAAGCATGTCTAGCTCAGTAGTACCGGGGTGAGCCGCAATGAAGTAGGGGATCAGATACTGCTCTTTACCCGCTTCTTTCGAGAACTTTTCAAACATCACCTTGAACTGTTCATAGCTGCCGATACCGGGTTTCATCATCTTCGATAACGGCCCCTCTTCGGTGTGTTCCGGGGCAATTTTCAAGTATCCGCCAACATGATGTGTCACCAGCTCTTTTACATATTCCGGTGACCGAACCGCCAGGTCATAGCGCAATCCTGATGCAATCAATACTCGCTTAACCCCGGGGATTTCTCGGGCCTTGCGATACAGGTTAATTAGCGGGGTATGGTCAGTATTAAGGTTTTTGCAGATGCCGGGGAACACGCAGGATAAGCGTCGGCAGCTTTCTTCAATTTTCGTATCGTTGCAGGCTAATCGCCACATATTGGCAGTCGGGCCACCAAGATCAGAGATAGTGCCGGTAAAACCATCGGTTTTATCACGAATATTACCAATCTCATTGAGAATCGATTGCTCCGAGCGACTCTGGATGATTCGGCCTTCATGCTCGGTGATCGAGCAAAAAGTACAACCGCCAAAACAGCCGCGCATAATATTGACCGAAAATCGGATCATCTCCCATGCCGGAATTTTAGCATCGCCATAGCTTGGGTGGGGTTGGCGTGCGTAAGGCAGTTCATAAACCCAGTCGAGCTCTTCGGTTGTGAGCGGTAGCGGCGGTGGGTTGATCTGAATCTCACGACTGCCCTGGCCCTGAATCATCGGCCGAGCGTTGCCCGGATTCGACTCAAGATGTAATACCCGTGACGCATGGGCGTATAAAGAGGGATCAGAAAGTACCTTGGTGTATGAAGGCAATCGGATCAGGGTCTTCGAGCGATCCCTGGTTTTTTTGAAATCCTGAATCTGAACCACCTGAACATCCGCATCTTCAGCAGATTTTCCAGCGTCAGCGGCTGGTTTCTGTCCCGTATTACAGGCCGCATCTTCTTTGTTGGCCTCTTTCATCTCATACGGATCAGGGTGCGGTTCAACCGGCCCTGGGGTGTCTATTGTGCTGGAATCCTTGATGATCCAGTTTTTGGTCAGCTCAGGGTTCTTGCGGATAAACACAGTGCCACGCAGATCGGTGACTTCGCTCGGGTGTTCTCCTGCAGCAATGCGGTGGGTGAGGTCAACTAACGCACGTTCAGCGTTACCGTAAAGCAAAATATCCGCTTTGCTATCAACCAGAATCGAGCGCCGTACCTTATCCGACCAGTAATCATAATGCGCAGCCCGGCGCAGGCTTCCCTCTATGCCACCAAGTACAACAGAGCAATTTTTATAGGCCTCGCGGCAGCGCTGGGTATATACGATGGTTGCTCGGTCAGGTCGACGATTCGCTTCGCCACCGGCGGTATACGCATCATTACTGCGAATTTTCCGGTCAGAGGTGTACCGGTTGACCATCGAATCCATATTGCCTGCGGTTACGCCGAAATAGAGATTGGGTTTGCCCAGAGACATAAAGTCGTCCGTGGTACGCCAGTCCGGCTGCGCAATAATACCCACTCGATACCCCTGAGCCTCCAGGAGCCGGCCGATTAAAGCGGCTCCAAAGCTAGGATGATCGATGTACGCATCGCCGGAAACCACAATAACGTCGCAGCTATCCCAACCCAGCTCATCCATCTCTTCGCGGGTGCGGGGCAAAAAAGGAGCAGGGCCATAGCACTCTGCCCAGAATTTGCGATACGAAAAAAGAGGTTTGGCTGTATTCATGCGCGGCATTTTACCTGATTAGCGGGTGCATATCAGATTTGTTAAACCCTACAAAATAGGAGGGTAACCCAGGGTTCAAGTGAACCTAAGGGGTATATGATTTAACGTAAAAACGCTACTGATAAACGCGTAAGGGCTCTTTTTGACATTTGCAGGGTTCTCACTGAAACACTGGCATGCGTGTACGGTTGAAAGAGGTATATGATGAAAGAGATTTCAGGCGTATCTAATGAGCATTGCCCTGCCGCGAACCGGGCGAATGCCTGATTTCAATGCTTGCTCTCTGTGTTCCCACCGGCTATTTTTTATGATCAAACTATTTAAATTTTCTTGGATGAGCCTTCCGTGCTTGTTTCTTATTGGCTGTTCGCAACAGGTAAATGCTATGGGTTTGTTGGGTTTTTTGGAAATTGACGTGTTCACCGAGCTTAATGGCATCGTTACTCGAGCGGAAGAACCCTTAAGTGGCGTACAAGTCACCCTGAATGTGAGGATCAGTTTTAACGACGAAAAATTTGAAGTCTCTACGCTAACTGATGAGTCGGGTCGATTTCATTTCGATTCCATCAGGGCTAAATCAGTGAATTCGTTTTTACCATCAGCGAAAATGGTGGAGCAAAAAATAGTGATAATTATCGACCAGCAGGAATACCTGCTCTGGGAAATGGTTAAAAATAATTACGATTACAATGGCGAATTGAATGACTTTAATGGAGACAAGAGCCAATCAAAAATCATTCCATTAAAAATAATTTGCGAACTTAACGATCCCAGTATCACTCGAAAAGCAGGCACGCATGAACATGTCGCATTGACCGGGATATGCAGCTGGGATGGTGAATAAAATGATATTCAAACAGTATTGATCCAAAATAGCTTTTGACAGGGAGGATCAATGAAAAAAATACTAATAATTTTACTGTTAACCTTTTCCTCAGGTGTTGTCGTATTAAATAACGTTATCATCGCGAAATTGAGTGGTGTGAGTATGTGTTATGTCGCGGTTACACATTGGTCTACTCATATGCAACATGGTGTATTCCCTTTGCCATGGAATAATTATGTTGCTGAATATAATATAAAGAACAAAGCAGCCGCATTGGTTGACGAGTTTGAGGTAGATCTACAAATTGATGTTGGGGTTATGTTGTACGCTTCACTGTTTGAAGACAGACCCTTTGATGATGCTGCGCGCCTCACCAGCGTATTGCTTGACGCAGGGGCGAATATTAATTACGTAAGTCCGGTCAACGGGTGTACGTTTGTTAGAAACTTAATAGTAAACGATGCTATTCAAGCAGCGAATTATCTGTTGGACAAAGGTGCTGATTTGTCGATCACCAACCCTCAAAGCCGGTACCCAATATGTTCTGAGAGCGCTAAGAGCATTTTGGAACGCTATCCATTGATCAGAAAAATCAATGGGGTTAGCTCTATTGATTTGAATCCACAGCCGCTCCTATCAGGCATGTAACCATGACAATGATCACCACCCCCGCAGGTTCAATCTATTCCGAATCAAAGGGGCAGGGCGCTCACTACCTTTGGAGTCACGGATTAACCCATAGCATAAAGACTGAAAAAACAACGGGGATTTATGATTGGGAACCGTTGGCTGAGCGATGCCAAATGGTGCGATACGATGCACTTGGTCATGGTCGTTCCGAAGGAAGTATGAATCCCGGTGACTATCGCTGGCCCCGGCTGGCGGACGATATATTCAGAGTGGCTGATCACTATCAGTTTGATCAGTTTATTGCTGGAGGTGCATCTATGGGTAGTGCCTCGTCTATCTATGCTGCACTAAAACAACCAGAGCGGATAAAGGGATTGGTGTTGGTGATTCCGCCAACCGCTTGGCAAACCCGCCAGGCCCAGGTGGCAATGTATGAAAAGCTGGCGGAGATGATTGAGGTCGATGGGCCTGAAACCTTTCTTCGCCAGCACCAGATAGCGCCGGTGACACCCTCTTTTCTTACAGAGCTGAACCCGGAGTATAAAGCGGCACGGCTACATGAACTTGAGCAGCTGAATCCCAGCTGGTTGCCAGCAATATTTCGGGGAGCCGGCGCTTCTGATCTTCCGGGTAGTGAGTCATTTGCCGATATTCGTTGCCCGGTACTGGTGTTTGGCTGGCAGGGTGATATCGGACATCCTGTTTCCACCACAGAACGCTTGCTCGAGCTGTTGCCCCAGGCCAGCGGATCAATTGCCGCTACGGCTGATGAGGTGAGGCAGTGGCCGACACGTATTGGAGATTTTATTGAATCAATTGGTTGAGCCAGATCGGCTTATTTTTATCTGAAAATTGCCTCCGGTAGCCGTGTTGCATGGTGATCCATATGGCGATATAGTTAACGCTTATACGAGGCAGCTACCGCTGCCTTTTTGCGTTTTTGGAGCTTTATATTTTTAGAGCAACTGGCTTTGATGCCTCGGACCGATTTCACTGAAATCATTAGAAATAACAATGTCATAGGACAGGAAGATAAAATAATGATCAGCCCGATCATGAGCACATACAAACGATTGCCCGCAGCGTTTGATCACGGAAAAGGAGTGTATCTGTACGATACCGATGGTAACGAGTACCTGGATGCATTGTGTGGCCTGGCGGTAACAGGACTGGGGCACGCGCACCCGGCCGTTACCAAAGCGGTTTCTGATCAGATGGCGAAAGTTAACCATACTTCGAATCTTTATCAGGTTCCTAACCAACAGGAGTTAGCTACTCGACTGGTTGCTGTTTCGGGTATGGATAGCTGTTTCTTTGGTAACTCAGGTGCCGAAGCAAATGAAGCAGCGATCAAACTGGCGCGCTTATACGGCCATAATAAAGGTATTGATCTGCCAACTATCATTGTCACCGAGGGTAGTTTTCATGGTCGAACCATGGCGACACTCTCCGCCACAGGAAATCGTGCCATACATCAGGGATTTGAGCCTTTGCTAAAAGGTTTTGCCCGAGCGCCATACAATGATGTTGAAGCTATTCGAGAAATTGGTAAAAATAACAGCGATGTAGTGGCTGTTTTAGTTGAGCCAATCACAGGTGAGGGCGGAATTGTAATTCCCGATGCAAATTACCTGGCCGAGCTGCGCAAGCTGTGCGACCAGAATGGCTGGTTGCTGATGCTGGATGAAATTCAGACCAGTAATGGCCGAACCGGAAAATATTTTGCCTACCAACACACCGACATTCTTCCTGATGTGGTGACCACCGCAAAGGGTCTGGGGAATGGATTGCCAATTGGTGTCTGTATGGCTCGAGGTGAAGCGGCGACTACACTGAAAGCAGGTAATCACGGTTCAACTTACGGTGGAAACCCACTGGTTTGTGCCGCTGCTCTGGCTGTGATGAATACAATTGAACAGGATAACCTGGCTCAACGAGCTGCAGAGCTTGGTGAGCGAATGTTAAAAGGTTTGAAAGAAGAGCTCGAGGGTGCGGGTTATATAAAAGATATTCGTGGTATTGGCTTGATGATTGGCATCGAACTGAAAGAGCCCTGTGCCGAGCTGGTTTCACTGGCATTGTTAAAAGGTCTATTGATTAACGTTACCGCGGGCAGTGTGGTCAGATTATTGCCACCACTGGTGCTAACGGATGAACAGGCTGATGAAATTGTCCACCGAGTCAGCCAGTTAATTAAAGTATACGCCGGGGATGATCGTAGTCGTCCCAGAGCTTGATAGTCGCCCGAGAGCTTGGTAGATAGGTATAGCGTTCTTAAATTTATAATTTCCAACGATAGATAATATAAGCCGATGTCCGTACGTCATTTTTTAACCCTGCTAGATCTCAGCCCTGCCGAATTGATCTCGGTGCTTGATCGAGCCGATCAGCTAAAACGATATCAGCAGGAAGAGCTTGCTCACGAATCCTTAAAAAACAAAGTATTAGGGATGATATTTGAGAAATCTTCTACCCGAACTCGTGTCTCCTTTGAGGCCGGTATGAGTCAATTGGGAGGCAGTGCAATTTTTCTGTCACCAAGGGACACTCAATTGGGTCGTGGTGAGCCGGTTGAAGACAGTGCACGTGTGCTGTCCCGAATGCTGGATGTCATCATGATTCGTACATTTGAACATGCAACCATTCAACGCTTTGCGGAATACTCAAAAGTACC
>JAHRWD010000065.1 GCA_019090315.1 Pseudomonadales bacterium | reverse complement strand
AATTGGTTAAAAGCCAACTGCTCTACCAACTGAGCTAACGGCCCCTCAAAAGAGCGGCATATCATAATGCTTTCTTAAAAAATTACAAGCACCGAACAACATCTAATTTTGTCAGCCGGCAATCGCTATCCGGTGCTTCGCCAGCTAACGCGAACCCACCGATTCTGTGCTATTTTTATAGACCTACGTGTAGAAAACTGCTCGAAATACCCAGGAATCGACGAGGCATACCCTACCTCCTCCATATTTCTCTGGGTGGACATTTTCAGGGAATTTATATCGTGCAACTCGATCTTGAACAAGAACATCTTCTGTATCTGACGCAAAAAGCAGCGCGGCGTAGATTTCTCATCTACTCCGCTGTCATCGCAATGCCGTTAGCGGCGGCGATCTATTTTTTTATTTACTACGAGCCCGCTGTCAACGTACAGGAGCATTTTGACAGTGCACAACAACATTACAAAGAAGGCGATATTCGCGCAGCAGCAATCGAGCTAAAGAATGTGCTTAAAACCAACCCTGAAGATACAGCGGCGCGCTTTCTTCTCGGAAAAATATATCTGGAGCTTGAACTGGGCACCCAGGCTGAGAAGGAATTAATCCGGTCATCCAGCAAGCAAACAGATCTTCGTCAACTCAATCGAATGCTAGCCCAGGCGCAGTTACTACAGGGCAAGCCAAAAAAAGCACTGGAAACACTTGAATCGACTACCGAAGGCCCTGATCAATTCTCGTTTAGTGAAAATTTACTATTCGGCCAAGCCTATTATGATCTGCGTGAATGGGCCAATGCCACTGATAGTTATAACCAGGCCTTATCCCAACGTCCAGATTCGGTCGATGCAGTAGTCGGACTCGGAAGGGTCGCCTTCAGCAAAGGTGACACTGCTATTGCAACACAATATGCCGCACAACTAGAAGATAGCGTACACGACAACTGGAAAGCATGGTCATTGAAAGGCGATATCGCCCGATCCGAAGGTCAATTGACCAGGGCAAAGAAAGCCTACGAAACAGCGTTTAACCTCAAAAGCAATGCACTTGAACCTAGACTGTTCCATGCCCTGATTGCAATCGGCGAAAAGAACTTTGATGAGGCAGCACAGGATGCGACATCTCTGCTACGGAACAACCCCAGGCATCCTGGCGGGCACTATATCCAGGGTCAGATACATTTTTCCAAGCAGGAGTTTACGCTTGCACAAACTAGTTTCGAACTTGCGATTCGATTTACCAATTACCCTCCGGCAACGCGTCAACTTGGCATCACCCATTTTCAACTGGGCAACTATGCATTGGCAGAAACCTACCTTGAAGAGTACTTTAAGCTGGCACCCTATGATACCGAAATTCAGAAACTGCTCTCTGCTATTTATATCCAGCAAAACAAACTTGAAGATGCCAAGATAACACTTGAATCCATCGCCAGCACAGCAACAGATAATGAAGCACTACAGCGATTGATAGCGGAGCTGGAACGAGCCACAGGCGAATCAGACAAATCCACTGAAATCCTCAACCAGATTCTTGACAAAAATCCGGAATCTTTTGAGGCACGATTTCAACTTGGCCAAACCCTCCTGACACAGGGAAAAGTTCACCTGGCATTAGAAGAGCTGATCCAGGCAGATGAACAAAACCCATCATCTACAAATGCAAAACTACTGATTATCAAGGCGCACTTGCAACTAAAACAATACGAAACTGCTCTTGCTATTGCAGGCCAGTTAAAGCTATTAGAGCCTGAAAACCCGCAGTTTTCTTCACTGGATGGCATTATTTATCTGGCTAGTGGCGATCAGAAAAAAGCGGTAGCCAGCTTCACAAAAACCCAGCGAGAATATCCAGGCGATATCCTTTCAGGACATCAACTTGGGTTGATTACCATTAGAAGCCAGCAGTATGAAGATGCCAAAAAGTACTACTTACAGATACTCGCCCATCATAAAAATCATCTACAAAGCCAAATCCAGATAGGTCTAATTGAATCGGCAGCTCAACACCCTGAGCTGGCAAAAAAAACACTGCTGGATGCCATTCACAATCACCCTGAAAACCCCAGACCAAAGCTGATACTAGCGCACATTTACTTACTAAATGACGAACCCAAAAAAGCGATTGTCTGGCTGCAACAGATCAAAAAAGATATGGCACCATCACCACAATACCTGAGTACTTTGACTCGCGCCTACATGCAGGATGCACAGTTTGTATTAGCCCTCGATACCATTGTAAAGCTTAATGAAGTTCAGCCATCACCTGAAAGCTACTGGCTCGAAGCAAAAATCCATTTTCGACAACAAGATATAAAAGGTGCACGGACAGCACTAGAGCATGCGCAAAAACTGGCCCCAAATACCACCCGGTTTGACGATGCGTTATTTGAAATTCTGATAATTGAAACGGAAACGGCAATTCAGCGAGTAAACTATTACGTCGCCAGAGAAAATCTCGCCGAGATTAAAAAAAATGAAAACCCCATGCCTTATCTGGTATTACGTGCACGCCTGGATGAATCAAAAGGCAACTACGTCGATGCGATAAAGCACTATCAGCAAGCTCAGGATCTAAAACCACAAACAAAAATACTGGCATCACTACTGCGGGTTTTAAGTTTGTCTGGACAGATAACGCAAGCTGAAACAGTGGCCACAAAATGGCTGCATCAACATCCTGATGACTATCAAATTATCTATCAACTTGCCAATGCCCAGCTTGTCGAAGGCCATACTGAAAAAGCGATTAAAAACTATGAAAAACTACTAAATGTTGCGCCAGACGATATCGTTATACTCAACAATTTGGCTTTTCTTTATACGGACATAGATCTGGAACAAGCCGCCAAATACGCAGAAAAAGCCTATACGATCAGTCCCGAGAACGCTGCTGTTGCAGACACCTGCGGCTGGATTAATTTGCAGCAGGGGCAGGATCGAAAAGCACTGAACCTGTTACGCAAGGCTTATTCACTGGACCCTTCTGTACCTGGTATTCAGTATCACCTTGCCAGTGCATTAGCGAAGAATGGTAAAACTCCGGATGCAATCCGGCTGCTTCGCGGTCTATCCAGAGATACATTCCGCGAAAAATCAGAAGCCAACGCACTGCTATACACGTTAGAATCAGTGCAAGAATAATATTACCCGTTTTAAAGGATTAGAGATGCCATACAAAAACCGCAAAAAAAAGAGCCCATGGCCCGGTAGGCTTAAGTCTTTAACCATCATAGTGGCTATCATTGCTCCCCTTGCCGGTGCAGCCTATTTTTTCACCTTTTACGAACCTGCTCTCTCAGATCAGGAATATTTTGACAACGCACAGAACAGCTATAAAGACGGAGAGACTAAGGCAGCTGTTATTGAGCTTAAAAATGCCATAAAAGCGAACCCTAATTTTACAGATGCACGTTTCCTGCTTGGAAAAATATACCTGGAGATGGGATCCGGAGCGGCAGCCGAAAAAGAACTGAAACGAGCCTCGGGGTTTAAAACCAATCCCCGTGAACTCAATCGGATGCTTGCAAAAGCAAGACTACTGCAGGGCAAGCCCAGAGAGGCGGTGGAAACACTCACTTCCGGGGTGGATAGCCGAGAATACCTTTCTTATCAGGAAAACCTTATCGCGGGCCAGGCCTATTTTAATCTGCGTGAATGGGCTAATGCCAATGATACCTATAAACAGGCGTTGATCCAGCGGCCAGGATCAATCGCTGCCCTGACTGGACTTGGAAAAATCGCCTATTCAAAAGGTGATGTGGCCATCGCCAGGGCGTATACCGAGCAATTTGGTGATGAGGCAGAGAACAACTGGGAAGCCTGGTCATTACGAGGAGATGTTGCGCGATTGGATAAAGAGTTGCTGGTTGCTAAGCAAGCCTATCAAAAGGCGATTGAACTCAACCCGGATGCGATTGAGCCGCGGCTATATCATGCGCTGATCGCACTGAGCGAGAAAAACCTGGATGAAGCGGCGGCCGACGCCAGCGCACTAATCCGTATCAATTCAAACCAACCCGCCGGACACTATATCCAGGGACAGATACATTTTACCAATGATGAGTTCAAATTAGCCCGCAGCAGCTTTGAAGAGTCAATACGCTATGTCGACTATCCGCCCTCATTTCGTCAACTCGGATTCACCCACTTTCAGTTAAATAGTCTTGTCCAGGCCGAAGAGTATATTGAGAAATATCTGGGAATGGCACCAGGAGATATTGACGCTCAAAAACTACTTTCTGCAATCTATGCCCGTCGAAATAAGCTTGACGACGCCAAAAACACCCTCAAGTCGGTAGCAAGTCAGGCTACTTTGAATGGGCCGTTACAGCGCATGATGGCCGGACTGGAACAAGCCACAGGTGAAGCGGAAAAAGCCACCGATATACTCAGCAACCTTCTTATCCAAAATCCGGAATCCCTTGAGACGCGACTCCAACTTGGTCAAACACTTCTACACCAAGGGAAACCCCGGCAAGCTTTAGAGGTATTGACAGAGGCTGCCGAAAAAGACCCAACATCATTAAAAGCAAAAGTACTGATTATTCGTACACACATCCAGCTCAAACAATACTCACAAGCTTTTGCTGTCTCAAAGGAATTAACAGATATTGCTCCAGAAAACCCACAATTCGCTTCAATAGAGGGTGCTATTTATCTGACTACTGGTGATGAGAAAAAGGCCATGAATAGCTTTCAGGAAGTCCAGAAAGCACACCCCGGTGACTTCTTCTCGGGGCATCAGCTCGGTTTAATGGCCATCAGAGAAAAACAGTACGACAAGGCAAAAGGATATTATGAAACTATCCTCAAACATAATGAAAACCACCTTCAAACCCAGATTCAACTTGGACTAATCGCATACGTAACCAAACAACCGGAAAAAGCGCAAAAACTGCTCGAAACAGCAGCGGATACACACCCCGAAAGCCCACGGCCCAAGCTGATACTTGCAACCGCCTCTTTGGTCAACAACGAACCAAAAAAAGCTCTTAACTGGTTACAGCAGATCGATGAAAGTGCAAGGCAATTGCCGAGTTACCTGCTGACTCTCGGGCAAGCCTATTTACTAGACCGGCAGCCGGCTAAGGCTACGGATGTATTGGTAAAATTAAACAAAACCCAACCAACGATCAATAGCTATTGGCTGGAAGCAAAAGCGCGATTCATGCAAAACAATACCCAGGGTGCCCGTCTAGCCTTACTCAAAGCACAGGAACTGGAACCGGACAACATGCGGATTAGCAACGCACTGTTCGAACTATTGCTAACTGAGACCGAAATAGCTATTCAACAGAAAGATAGCCAAACTGCGGAAAAAAACCTGGCGGAAATCAAACAATATAAAGATCCGCTACCTTACCTGTATCTACGGGGTCGTTTTGAGGAATCAACGGAAAATTATGATCAAGCGGCAACATACTACCAAAAAGCCCAAAATCTCAGACCACAGGTTAAAACACTAAGCTTCTTGCTGAACGCTTTAACAAAATCCGGGCAAAGCGCACTGGCAGAGCAATATGCAGTGCAGTGGCTGCAGGAGCACCCTGATGATCAGCAAATTGCACTTCAACTGGCAGATATTCATCTGGCTGACGAGCGTACCGCAAACGCCATCGAAAGCTACGAACAGATGCTAAAAACAGAACCTGACAACGTAATCGCACTTAATAATCTGGCGTTTCTCTACGTAAAAAGTGCGCCAGATACGGCAATTAAATATGCAGAAAGAGCCTATAAACTGGCACCAAACACAGCGGCAATCGTCGATACCTACGGGTGGATTAATCTTGCTCATGGAGAAAATCGCAAGGCACTCAGCGCTCTACGCAAAGCACACTCGCTGGATCCAGCCGAACCCAGTATTCAATACCATCTGGCCAGTGCGCTGGTCAAAAACAACAAAAAGCTGGATGCGATACAACTACTTCGTGAGTTGTCCGATAAAGAGTTTCCGGAAAAGGAAGAGGCTGAAACTCTGCTCTCTTCCCTCGAATGGAAGCCGGAATAAATTACTTCATTTCAATCGCCACACTACATAGGACAGAATCCACAAACTAATTTATGCCTACTCTGCTACACGAACTGCTGTCACGCAGTAACGCTACAACACCTGATGCAACAGCACTTATTCATAAGAAGAACAGCTGGAGCTATAACGAACTCAACCAACAGGTAGCTCAACAAGCTCGCGGGTTGATTGCTGCGGGGCTGACCAGGCAACAACGGGTTGCTATCTATCTACCCAAACAGTTTGAAAATGTGTGCAGCATGTTTGCAACATCTACAGCTGGGGGCGTATTTGTACCGGTCAACCCGGTACTTAAAGCACCCCAGGCAGGTCATATTCTGAAGGATTGCAACGTGCAGATCCTGGTGACATCAAACAGCCGTTTGAAAACACTGCAAGCGGTTCTTCAAAACTGTCCAGACCTCAAAACAGTGATCCTGGTGGACTCAGAAAGCACCGAAATGGAACCGTTACCCAATATTGACATACTGGGTTGGTCTGACTTTTTACAGTTCGATGAAGAACAAGTTTTAGAGATGCCATCGGTTATCGATACCGACATGGCCGCCATACTGTATACATCCGGAAGCACCGGCAGACCCAAGGGTGTAGTGCTATCCCACCGTAACATGGTGGCTGGCGCACGCAGCGTTGCGAAGTATCTGAGCATTACCGCATCCGACCGATTACTTGCGGTGCTGCCCTTTAGCTTTGACTACGGCCTTAATCAGCTTACCAGCTCGCTATTAAAGGGCAGCTGCTGTGTAATTATGGATTACCTGTTGCCACGGGATGTGATCAAAGCCGTCGCAAAACATCAAATTACCGGCCTCGCGGCTGTTCCGCCTTTGTGGCTGCAACTGGCGGGATTGGAGTGGCCAGTGGAGATCAATCAGCATCTTCGTTATATGACCAACTCAGGCGGTAAAATGCCTCGAACAGCATTGAACAGCCTGCGTGAATCAGTACCGGATTGTCAGTTTTTTTTGATGTATGGCCTTACCGAAGCTTTTCGCTCCACCTATTTACCACCAGATCAAATTGATATCCGCCCCGATTCAATCGGTAAAGCAATTCCAAATGCGGAGATCAGCGTGGTCAACGCGGATGGCGAAATCTGTAAACCAGATGAAACCGGCGAACTTGTACACCGCGGCTCGTTGGTTGCAATGGGTTACTGGAACGATCCCGAAAAAACCGCCGAACGTTTCAAACCCTGCCCGTCACCCATCAGTGGCTTGCCATTGACGGAAATTGCAGTTTGGTCCGGCGACAGCGTCACAATGGACGAAGAGGGTTATCTTTATTTTGTCGGCCGCGAAGATGAGATGATCAAAACCTCCGGCTACAGGGTCAGCCCCTCGGAGGTCGAAGAGGTGGTCTATGCCAGCAATCTGGTGAGCGAAGTCGCCATATTGGGTGTGCCCCACCCTGCTCTTGGACAGGCTATCATTGCTGTGGTTAATCCCGCTGAAAACTCCGACGAAGAACTGGATACCATCATCGCTCATTGTAAACGCGAGTTGCCGAACTTTATGGTACCGACCCAAATTGAATCAGTCAGCCCACTACCGAAAAACCCCAATGGCAAAATTGACCGTTCGCTGCTAAAAAAACAGTATGAAGATTTTTTTGTATCGATTTAATTTAAAATAGCACCGTTGTCACACAACATTCCTAACCATGAATAAAACACCACCCAAGCATCATCCAGGCATTATTGACTCTTTCGAGGTTGAAAATCACAACCTGAAAGTCGGTGGAATGCCGCTAAGCCAACTTGCTGAGCGAGTTGGACAGACGCCGTTTTACGCCTACGATCGCTTAAAAATGACGCAGCGACTTGAACAACTGCGCAGCCAGATGCCCAATGAGTTACAAATCCACTACGCAATGAAAGCCAACCCTATGCCAGCGGTAGTGCAGCACATGGCGGGAATAGTGGATGGATTGGATGTTGCCTCAGCTGGTGAGATGAGGATAGCACTGGACACCGGCATGCCAGCCAGCCAGATCAGCATGGCTGGCCCTGGCAAACGCCCAGCAGAACTTTCCCAGGCAATTGCTGCGGGCATTACCATTAATATCGAATCGTTTAATGAGCTTGAAGAGATAGCCGTTCAATCCAGCCGATTAGGAATTGCCGCTACCGTAGCACTACGTATTAACCCGGCATTTGAGCTTAAATCTTCCGGTATGAAAATGGGTGGAGGCCCCAAACAGTTTGGTATCGATGAAGAACAGGTCCCCGCAGCCCTTAAACGCATAGCAGAACTTCAGCTCGACTTTACCGGCTTCCATATTTTTAGTGGCTCCCAGAACCTAAAACCCGAAGCGATTATCGAGGCTCAACAAAAGAGTATCGAGCTGGCTATTCAGTTAGCCGATTCCTGCCCTGCCCCGATTCGAAAGCTAAACATTGGTGGCGGACTTGGAATTCCCTATTTTCCGGGTGAAAAGCCTTTGGACATCGCACCCATAAGTGAAGCCCTGGACAAACAGATCCAACGCTCAAAACAATATCTTCCAGAAGCATCGGTGATCATTGAGCTTGGTCGATACCTGGTTGGCGAGGCGGGTATTTATGTAACCCGAATTGTTGATCGTAAAATATCATACAAACAACTATATTTGATTGCGGATGGTGGCCTCAATCATCATCTATCTGCTTCCGGAAATTTTGGCCAAATCATTAGAAAGAATTACCCAGTGGCTATCGGTAACAAAATGAACTGGCCAACAGAGGAGGAAGCTATGGTGACAGGGGCGCTTTGCACTCCCCTCGATTTACTGGCAGATAAAATGGAACTTTCAACCGCAGAGGTAGGGGATTTTGTTGTGATATTTCAGTCTGGTGCGTATGGGCTTAGCGCGAGCCCAGCTAATTTTTTAAACCAGCCTTCAGCGGTAGAAGTATTGATTTAGAATCTATTTTTATCCTGGATTGTTACTTTAAGTTTAATACCCATTCATTGACCCATGCCTCAACCTGATCACGCCATTCACGCTTCGAAAAGGTATGATCGGCATACTCAAGATTTTTTTGGATTACATCCCGTCGCTCAAAAAGTCTACTCCATTTTTTACTGGAAGCCACGTAATCACGAAATTCCCAGCCGGTTAGATCATTACCACTCATGATAACAAGCACCGGATGATTGAAACTCTCAAGTCCAGAATACATTTTGTCGGGAAATGGTTCAGTATCGATAGGTGATTGCATCTCCGTTCTTGGTGGCACTACATCCCGATAGGTTGAGCTTATTATTTCCTTGATAGCACCAAAGAAGGATGACATCGACATACCGGCTTCAAATCGCCCTGCGATGACCTTTCGCCAAAAATTCAGGTTCAGAAGTCTTTGAAAATAGTAATACTTTAGTCGCGCTTTAGCTTCCCCTGCGGCGGTTCTGATCCATGGATTTAATAGCACCAATCCCTTTATATTCTCCGCGCTGGGGACATACATCAACGCAGCAGACGCTGCATCACACAGCCCAAGTATTACGACATTTTTAATCGCAGGTGCTTCGATAAAGAACTGTTTGACGGCCGCGTCTATATCGCCATCTACTTCCTCAAAGCTGCGCATATTGCCCGACGAGTCGCCCATACCTCTATAGTCAAACCGTAGTACGGGAATACCATTTTTTGCTAGTGATCTTGCTAGCAGCACAAACTGACGATGACTCCCAACACGTGTTTGGGGCCCACCTGCCAGTATCAGCACGCCCGTATCCTGCGGGCCATCAACGGCATGCAGAATACCGCAAAGTACGTCACTGTTAAGCGCTATTTTAACTGGCTTTTCTAAGAACACGGGTTGCTGCAAAAAAAATGACCCTAATTTAGCTAAGCATTGAGGTAGTT
>JAHRWD010000064.1 GCA_019090315.1 Pseudomonadales bacterium | reverse complement strand
CGAGTGCTTTACCATGGCTCTCGCCAAAGGTGCTTACCTGAAATAACCTTCCGAAACTGTTTCCTGACATATCCCAACCTGAAAATGATCATGCATAATTAACGCGGCGATTATACGCGAATCTAGCTCGACTTACTTCAAACTGTACCTGTTCTACTGTTTTCACCGCCAAGCTGGAGTAAACTCATTGTTAACCAATCGTTATATCAGTCCATAGCCTCCAGTGAACAAGAAAAACAGACCACCAACAAAAAATTCTGCCAACGAGGGTTCAAGTTTTAGCGAGCTGATGTCAGATGTAACGCCGATCACCACTGACCGGGTACAGCTCAAAAACAAAAAACAGCCTGATGCCAATGCTATTCGACACAATCGACGAACAGCTACCGAACATCGTATCAGTGAGTTTGATCCGACTAGCAGTCTCGCCGAATCCGTAGATGCGTCTGAAACGCTTAGTTTTCATCGTTCAGGGGTTCAGCCGAAGATAATGCAACGGCTAAAGAATGGTGAGATCCCCTGTCAGGACGAGATTGACCTACATGGCTACCGCGCAAATATTGCAACCGCGGAGCTAGAAGGCTTTATGCAGCATGCTATTTCCAACAAGCAACGCTGCGTTCTAATCATTCATGGAAAAGCGGAACATAAGACAGGTAGCCCACCGGTCATCAAAAACCTGCTCAACCAATGGCTACCGGAACAGCCTGAAGTACTGGCTTTTCATTCAGCGCCACCCAGGCTAGGCGGCACCGGTGCCCTACTGGTGCTGCTTAAACGTGGGCGCTAAAGGATCATTTTTAACCGCCCTGCGCTGCATACCTTCTCAGCCAAACATTGCGCTCGATGCCCTGCTACTAAAACCACTTGCAATACTTGATACAAATCAATGTGACACTCTAATGACAGGCGTATAAAGGAGAGCTTTGGCTTTCACTATTTTCAATATATTAGCTATGCTGAAAGCAGAAAGAAATTGGTCATCTTTATTTGAGGTTAGGGAGATATGGGCAAGTTGAATGTAGTTAAAGGCACAACACCGGAAAAGAAAAAGAAACCGATTGTGTTTGACCTCAATGCAAAAAATGGAACCATTAAATGGAACCAGGATGGATCCTACCCCTACAGCAGAAAAATGGATGTACTGGAATATGAACAACACAAACACGAGCTACAGATTGAACTACTGAAAGTGCAGAATTGGGCCCGGGAAACCAAGCAGCGCATCGTCATTGTTTTTGAAGGCCGCGATGCAGCCGGCAAGGGTGGCACAATCAAACGTTTTATGGAGCACCTTAACCCTCGTGCCGCGCGGGTCATCGCACTGGAAAAACCCAATGCAAGGGAGCTCAACCAATGGTATTTTCAACGTTATATCCAACATCTTCCAAGCAAAGGTGAGATGGTGCTATTTGATCGTTCCTGGTACAACCGCGCTGGGGTCGAAAAAGTGATGGAATTCTGTAGCGACCGGGAACACCTTGAATTCCTTCGTCAGGCGCCCCAATTAGAACGAATGCTGGTCAATAGCGGCATCATATTGTTCAAATACTGGTTTTCGGTCAGCCGGGAAGAACAGTTCAGGCGCTTCAAATCGCGCCAGACTGATCCACTCAAGCAGTGGAAACTAAGCCCCATTGATATGGAATCACTTGCACGCTGGGATGACTATTCAAAAGCTAAAGAAGGGATGTTTTTCCATACCGATACCAAAGATGCGCCCTGGACAGTGATTCGATCCGATGACAAAAAACGAGGCCGAATCAACTGTATGCGCCACTTTTTGTCTACACTGGATTACCCCAATAAAGACAACCATGTTGTCGGCAACCCCGATCCACTAATTGCTGGGCCAGCCAACAAAATCCACGAACGCAATGAAACCGTGCTCACAACCGACCCAACAGAATAGGAAAACCGATGAACGCTAAAAAAAGATTAAAGCAACTTGAGAGCTTGTTAGACAACTCAAAAGAGCGCCTGAACCAGGCCATTGATCAGGCTGACAAAGCTGCTAAACGGGCAAAACAAGCTCAGGAAGCGGCCCATATGGCTCGTCAACATCTCAAAGATGTAGAAAAACTCATAAACAAAGAACAGTCCAAACAGGTCGCTGTAAAAGTAGCAGCCAAAAAAAGTGCCGTAAAAAAAGCGAAGAAAAATTCGGCGAAAAGGAAGAAAAAGAGCAGAAAGAACAAGTAGACCTGATATGCACGCCCCGTGAGATTAGCACTTATATCTGGCCTCACATGGGGCGCGATATAAAACCCATTCCCATCCCCGCCCCATCCGGACACAGCAACAATATTCTCATTTAGGGAATCCTGCTTGGCTGATCAAAATGTCTTTCGGCACCTCAGCTGTATCTCATACGACCTAACCAACCGCATTCGGCAGTGATCGACTGATAAGAACTTTACGAAAAACCCTGTTTCAGCTAAAGTTGCCTCCCATAATTTCAATAACGGGCTTAATCCATGAGAGACGCTTTCGCTACAATCATCACCGCAGTCGGAGAAGATGTTAATCGAGAGGGGTTACTGAAAACTCCCGAGCGTGCGGCGAAAGCATTCGAGTTTCTTACCCAGGGCTATCATCAAGACATCAACACCGTCGTAAATGATGCGCTATTCACATCAGAAAACCGAGAAATGGTGCTGGTGCGGGATATCGAGCTCTACTCAATGTGTGAACACCACCTATTGCCATTTATTGGCAAGTGCCATGTTGCGTACTGCCCGGACGGCAAAGTGATTGGTCTTTCCAAAATTGCGCGCATTGTTGATATGTATGCACGCAGGTTTCAAATCCAGGAAAACCTGACCAAACAAATTGGCGACACCATAATGGAAGTGACCGGTGCTGCTGGCGTTGCGGTGGTGATCGAAGCCAAGCACATGTGCATGATGATGCGCGGTGTGGAAAAACAGAACTCCATCATGACAACCTCAATGATGAAGGGCTGTTTTCAGGAGAATCAAAGCACCCGTAGCGAGTTTATGTCGTTGATTCGGTAGTCGCTAGTTTGACTAACCACCCAATATACACGTTATGTGGTTAGTCAAAGATCAGCGCTCAAAATGGCTGGTGTTCGCCCAGTGAAAAACACTAACGGTACTAATGATAAGTACTATTATCGACCATCTGCAAGATCCATATTTCTAAGCACCATGTCCTCATCGGACATTTCTGACCATTTCCCAAGCCCTTTATCAATTCTGCTCTGCAAGCTGTTTTCGATACGCTCTCTATCTCGACCCCATGCAACCAGATTATCGCCAGGGTTCGAAATATTCTTACGCGAAACATCGTTAACCTGTCCCTTTTTAACTGGGAAAAAATAGATCCCGTATCCTTTGGTTCCAATTTTTGTAAAGTATGTCTTCCCTGCCTCAACCGTTAATTTCATCGCATTATTGGTTAATGCCATCTGCAGCAAAAGTGTATGCTCGCCAGGATCCAGCTCATAGGCAGCCTTCATTGAAGCAGCCAAATAACCTATCAATTGTGGTTTCAGACGGTCTGTAATCTTCCAGACAACCATATCGTAGCCTGATAAATTTACTTCCTGAGTTCGCTCGACAATAAGCAATGCCTTTCCTTCTGAAGGAAAATACTCCTTTTCAGCATTGCCGACAGCCATGTACTCATTACTATCCCTCAAATTATGAACACATGAAGCAATCCATACACAGCTAATTAAAATAAGCAGTAAGCGTTTAGCATTCATTTGGCACTCTCCATCTTGCTAATAAAAAGGGGTTCACTACCCCTTAAAAACCTGGGAACTCCAGCGCTATACAACCACAGGCTCTATCTCTAGAACCACTCCAAATTGATCAAACACCGAATTCTGAATCTGTTGTGCCAGGCTCAAAATGTCATGACTAGTCGCACAACCATGATTTACAATAATTAATGCATGGCGTTCAAACACCCCTGCATCACCCTCTCTAAACCCCTTCCAGCCCGCTTTTTCAATCATCCAGCTGGCTGCGAGTTTGATTTTCCCTTCCCCAAGATTAAATGAAACAATTTCGGGATGTTTTTCTAACAACTGGATATAGTTTTGTTCAGAAATTACAGGGTTTTTAAAAAAGCTACCGGCGTTGGATAGTACCGATGGGTCAGGCAGTTTACTTTGACGAATCTCTTCAATCACCTGCCGTACCGTCGACGGATCTGGGTCGGTCAGCCCTCGTTTTTCAAACTCTGTTTCCAGCCCTTTGTAGTTCAGGCTTGTACTGTTATCCTGATTTTTAGAAAGCATTAATTTAACGTTTGTAATCACATAGCGGCCAGCTACTTCGCCTTTGAATACACTGTCTCGATATCCAAACTTACACTCTTTGTGGTGGAACGTTTGGATTGCTCCGGTTGCAATTTCCATACAATCAACCGATACCAAAAGCTGCTCAAGCTCTACTCCGTACGCACCAATATTTTGCACCGGAGCTGCACCGACGGTTCCCGGTATCCCAGAAAGGTTTTCGAGACCGTAGTAACCTTTGTCAACACAATCACCCACCAGTTGATCCCAAATTTCACCAGCTGAAATTGAGAGTGTAACGGTGTCGGTATCTTCGCTAACGATTTCAATACCTTTGATCCGGATATGGAGAACGGTTCCTGGAAAATCCTGAGAAAGTACAAGATTGCTACCGGATCCCAATATCAAAAATGGGCGTGGGTGTGCGCCCTGACCCAAAAAGATATTTCTCAGTTGATCAATATTTGTGACGTTGATCAGCTGCTCAGATTGAGCCTCTATACCAAGTGTATTTAATCGCTTAAGTGAAGCGCTCATTTCGCCCCATACAAGTTAAATCATGCGTAAAAAAACCAGACAACAAAACTATTTTTTTCGTTCTTTTTTTGAGTAGAGTGGCTCTTCTCCCTCTGGCCTGGTTTTAAATCTTCTGTGCTGCCAGAGATATTGATCGGGGGTTATTCGTATCGCCTGTTCGGCAATCTGATTAAGCCGCAATGTATCAGCGTAATCATCTCCACTGGGGAAATTCTCCAACGGTTCTGAAAACGTTACCTTATAGCCACTAAAGTCCGCCTTCCGATGGAAATCAAGATGTACGACATCTGCTTTTGCCTGTCTGGCATATTCGGAAACGCTAGGAACTGTTGCGGCCTGGATACCAAAAAATGGCACAAATATACCGCGTTTAACACCAAAATCCTGATCCGGAAGCAATCCCACCAACTCTCCTTTTTCCAACAGGCTGAGCATATATTTGATTTTCTTTCGAGGGATCAGTTCTATATCGTACAGGTTGCGACGACGGGTGCTAACCCGCTCAAAAACTTCGTTGGTTTGCGGTTGATACAAAGCGCTAAGGCGGAGATCACAAGCAATTCTCAGACCGCACAATTCAAACGGCATAAAATGAAATGCTACAACCAGCGTTCTTTTTCCGTCAGCTGCTCGCTGTTTAAGCATATCCAGCCCTTCGATTTCCACCAGTTCATGGATCTTTTTTTCGCCTCCCCACCAGGCAATGCTCGACTCCAACAGGGTAATACCCAGTGATTCAAAATTTCGTTCCAGTATCCCTTCACGTTCACTCACACTCTTTTCGGGGAAACAAAGTTCGAGATTTCGTCGTGCAACTAGCACGCGGCTGCCACCCACTTTCATGAGTAGTCGGCCCAGTTTTTTACCCGTTGCAATCATCCAGCTATAAGGAAAAAAAGCGACAATTCGCAGTAATCCTATAACCAACCACATCGGCCAATGGCGTGGTGCAAGTAGTGGCAGTAGTGAATCTGAGTCTTTGGATGTCATAATAAAATTTTAACTATTAAATTATAGTTGTCAGCAACTAAAAAGGGATAGGCCTGAGCCTACCCCTTTTGATTTACAAACGATATTTATATGCCGCAGCGCAGTGTTTCATCTGTGTTGCATCATATATATTAACCGCTGATGACTATGCTGCGATCCAACCCTGCAACATAGCCGCTTCTTCACGAGTAGCTTCTGGTGAACCCAGCAGCTGTCGGCTTAGACCAATACGCTTGAACCAAAAGTGCAAGCCCATTAGATCGGTAAAGCCCATTCCACCGTGTACCAACGTGGTGTCATTGGCGATTGGTGTAGACACTTCCGAAAGGTGAGACTTCACTTGGCAAGCCAACAAAGTCGCTTCGTTGGGGATCTCTTGTTGGCAATGTGCAGCATACCAAACCATTGAGCGGCAAGGCTCCAGATCAGCAGCCATCGTTGCGCAGGTATGTTTCAGACCCTGGAATGAAGCGATCACACGATTAAACTGCTTACGCTCCATTGCGTACTCAACCGCACGGTCAAGCATACGTTGGGATGTACCGAGCAGATCAGCAGCCAATGCAGTACGACCCGCATCAACAACTTTTTGAACCGCAACCGCTTCGCCGTTTTGAGTGCCGATCAGCTCAGCTTCAACGCCATCCAGCACCAATTCAACCACGCCACGAGTATTATCAACGGTGTTTAGTTTGGTTTTGGTTAAACCCGCAGCGCCTGCAGCAACCCAAATTAGTGTCTCTTTTCCTGCAGCCAGGATGTAACCGTTAGCGCATTCGCCGTCGATAACAAACATCGCTTTTCCGCTAGCTTTACCTGAATTGAAAGTCACACCGGCTTTTTCACGAACGCCAGTCACTTCGGTCAATCCAAGACCTACTTTCAAATTACCCGCTGCAATCTCTGGCAACCATTTGTTTTTCTGGTCGTCAGAACCGGCCGCAAGAATTGCGGTTGGAGCCATGATAGAGGACCCAAGGAAAGGCGCTGGCGCGCAAACAAAACCGAGGCTTTCCTGAATAATGGTTGCGTCAAGGAATCCCATTCCTGCGCCACCAAACTCTTCAGGGATCAACACACCCAAAACACCTAGCTCAGCCAGGCCTTTCCAGATGGTCTCATCGTAACCAGTTCCCTCAAGAACCAATTCACGAATCCGGTCTAACGGAATCTCTGAATTTACAAACCGACGAATCGACTCATCGAGCATTTTTTGTTCTTCTGAATATCCAAATTCCACTGTTATCTACTCCTTAAGCCGTTTTCTGTGGTTTAGGTTCACGGGGCATGCCGAGACCATGTTCACTGATAATGTTCTTCTGAATATGGGAGGTTCCACCGCCGATAATCAGTCCGAGCATAAACATGTAACGTGTTTGCCACATGCCCGCATTACGCAGGTATTTGCTGTTGTCATACAGCACTCCCAGCTCGCCCAGCGCGTCAATTGCCAGACCACAGATATCCTGGTTAAGGTGTGTACCAATTAGCTTCACTACCAAAATAGGCATGAGTTCAACATTGCCGCTCAGGTCATTGGTGAGCATACGCATGCTGTTGTATTGCATCGCCATTACCCGGCCCTGCAATTTGAGCAGACGATCCCGGAAAATCGGGCTGTCCATCAACTTAACGCCATCAACGGTTTCTTCGCTCATCAATTCAATAACCTGATGCAACAGGCTTGAAGATTGACGAGGATCACCCAACATGCCGCGTTCGTGCTTGAGTGTTGCGTTGGCAACCATCCAGCCTTCACCACGATTGGCAACGATTTGATCGGTCGGCACTTTAACGTCTTCAAAGAAGACTTCGTTAAAAGTAGCTTCACCGGTCATGGTGACCAGCGGTCGAATCTCGATACCCGGTGTATCCATCGGCAACAGCAGGTAGCTAATACCTTTGTGCTTAGGCGCATCCGGCTCTGTACGCACAAGAATGAACATCATGTCTGCAAAGTGTGCAGAACTGGTCCAGATCTTCTGGCCATTGATGACAAACTTGCCATCTTCGACATGCGCTTTGGTTTGCAGGCTGGCAAGGTCACTACCCGCGCCTGGCTCTGAATAACCCTGTGCCCAGAAAATCTCACCCATCAATGTAGGCTCGATCCATTTCTCTTTCTGCTCGTCAGTACCCAGCTCCAACAGAGTAGGCACCAGCATGGAAATCCCCTGACCACCAAGGCCTTTGGATACGCCTGCACCATCAAATTCTTCATCAATGATGACGCTTTTAAGCAGATCAGCTTCACCGCCGTACCCGCCATACTCTTTAGGGATGATACGTGCCGCATAGCCACGCTCGATAAGCAGCTTCTGCCATGCCTTATCTTCTGCATCGGGCTTGTTGCCCTGTTTTGAAGAAGCGGGGGATTTGTGGCCGTGCTCTTTTATGAATGCACGTACCTCTTCCCGGTAAACGTCATACTCTTTGCCATAACTTAAATCCATTAAAAACTCCTGTTTCCAATATGGTCTGGTGAATACTTATGGTGTTAACTTTTTTATTTTGGTCTATGTCGGTGACCGTTTAAGCAACCGTATAAAGCTAAAGCGATTGCCCTGTTAATGCAAGTTTTTTGCACCTCGGATTATTGATAGAACGCATACAAGCATCGATGCATTGAGGTCTTACTGACCCTTAAAGTCCGGCTCTCTTTTTTCAAGTAGCGCCCGAATACCCTCTTTGCAATCTTCCATTTCAAAGGTTTTGGCCTGACACATTGCCTCGGTGAAGGCTGCTGAATTTGGATCCCAGTCACCATTTTTATAGAGCGACTGTTTCATCATGCGTACCGCAACCGGTGCGCAGACAGCAATTTCCCGCGCTAGCTCCCAGCTCTTTTCAAGCACCTGATCTGCCGGAACCGCATAATTCATCATTCCGAAACGTTCGGCTGTAGCACCATCGATTCGGCGGCCAGTAAACAGTAGTTCAGCGGCACGAGGCACGCCCACTAATCGAGGCAGCATGTATGAGATAGACATCCCCGAATGCAGCCCCAATCGCGCAAAATTGGCACCGTATAGCGCAGTCTCATTTGCCACGCGGATATCGCAGATCAACGCCAACCCAAAACCGCCGCCAATCGCGTGGCCGGTTAATGCGCCAATCACCGGGATATCGAGTCGTGCAATATCCAGGAATGATCGATAGGTATTAAGCAGGCTTTCATGGCGCATCAACGGCGCTGGCTCTGGTGCGTCCGAATCGTTTTTTTTGAAATTTCCATCACCACCGAAATCACCGCCCGCGCAAAACGAGGTTCCGCTACCCGCGATAATCAGACAACGCAAATCTTTATCCGCCTTCACCTGCTCCAATGCAACAGCAAACCCGGCCATCATCTCAGCATTCATGCTGTTGCGATTATCCGGGCGGTTTAAGGTGATCTGAGCAATGCGCTCTTTTATTTCAAGGGTTACCGCATCCGTGGACATATTCTGATTCCTTTTATTGTTTTTTTAATCTGCAAAAAATTACTGTGACGAGCAAAGCGCGTTACTATTTCAAAACAAACAATAAACTGACAATACTTGCTACTGCAAATAGTATTAACACCGGCGGTTGATTCCAACCATAGGTCGAGCCGAATGGTTTGGCTAATGCTCGCTTACCGATCTGCATCATCAGCAAATACACAACAAAAAATGCCAAAGCGTAAGCAATTGTCCGATCGACCGGCACTTTTTGACCCTGCTCAATCTGCCAATAGGCTGCGATAGATGCGGCCATCCCCCATAGCGCCGCGCACAAACGGTAGATTCCTAGCGTTGGTTTCATAAAATAATTCTTATTCTATTTTCAGTAAACAAGTCGATTATTCAAATGCTGCAATACCTTAACCTCGTAATAGTTAAGGCAGTGAACGAATCTGAATCGCATCAATACCCTGCCCTGCAATCACGTCGGATATCACCACTACTTTATCGCCGCTATTAAAGCTCTCTTTTTTACGCAGTACATTAAAGGCAGTGGTGAGTGTTTTTTCCGGGTCCTGGCTAAAGGTGGTTCGATACGGAATCACCCCCCGGCTTAACGAAAGTTGACGGCGGGTACGACTATCGTTGGTAAATGCATAGATTCCCACTTTTGCTGGCAAACAGTTGGCCAGATAGTTCGCCATAAAGCCACGCCGGGTAATCACCACAATGCCCGCTGCATTTAATGACTCAGCCATTTCGATGGCCGAGGCTGCCAGAAATTGCTTATCGTTATCCTTAACCAATACATTCGCAAACTGCAGTCCGCGAGCCTGCTCCGATACCTTGGCAATTCTATCCAGTGCTTCGATCGCCTTAAGCGGGTATTTACCCACGGTGGTTTCACCAGAAAGCATTACTGCATCGACTTCTTCATAAACCGCGTTTGCTACATCAGTGGCCTCTGCGCGAGTCGGCATCGGGCTATCAATCATTGACTCCAGCAGGTGCGTGGCGACGATTACGCGTTTACCTTTTTCATGGCAGAGCCGCACTATCTGACGCTGAACGTTGGGCAGATTCTCAAAGGGTATCTCTACACCCAAATCACCCCGCGCCACCATTACTCCGTCTGCTTCATCGACGATCTCCTCTATATTGTCGAGGGCTTCCTGATCTTCGATTTTTGCAATAATCTTAATCTTGCCTGCTTTATTGCCCAGCAGTTTGCGCAGCTCAACAATATCATTGGCTTCACGCACAAAGGACATAGCAATAAAATCCACCTCCTGCTCAACCCCAAACAGAATATCCTTGCGATCCTTGGATGTGATTCCCGGCAAATTCACCCGAACCCCCGGCAGATTTACATGGCTTTTACTCTTAAGCTTACCGCCATCCACCACACGGCACCGCATCGCCTTTTCGCTCTTGTCTAACACCTCAAGATTAATCAAACCATTATCAACAGTAATACGGTCACCCACATTGACCGACTCAACCAGATCCGCATAGTCGATGTGAATTGAGCGTTCTTCGACGTTGTCCGGCGAAACTGACACAGATATCAGATCACCGGTTTTAAGATCGAGGGAATTTTCAAGCTGGCCAGTACGAATCTCAGGACCCTGTGTATCGAGCAAAACAGGCACAGGGAACTGCACGTTTTTATTGAGGGTTTTAATCGCCTTAATGACTTTGGCATGGGATTTATGATCGCCGTGGGACATATTCAGCCGCACCACATTCATACCCGAGTGATACATCTTTGCCAGCATATTAAATGAATCGGTCGCCGGGCCAATCGTGCAGATGATTTTTGTCTTTCTCATTCAGTACTCACGGATTAGTCGCCAATAACGCTTAAACCAAACTCGCTCAAGCGGTGCAAAATGCCACTATAATCGGTACTGATTAAACAACCAAGCCCCGTTTTCAAATTGCTTTTAATGTGCCCTCAGCGCTACAATGGCGCCCCTCGAAACAAGGCGAAATCGATCTTCTTCATCCGCCGCATCAAACATGATTTTACCGACTAATTATTGGTAAACGAAAAATTTCCGCCCGTAGCTCAGCTGGATAGAGCGGCCCCCTCCTAAGGGGCAGGCCAGAGGTTCGAATCCTCTCGGGCGGGCCATTTTTGCCTGTCCCTTAAAAAATGCACGTGAGTGATACCCTTGTGTTTGAAATCGTGGTCATAACATTTGTGGTAGCTTACACGTTTATCTTCCATTGGACTGTTGATTGTATGTTTTGGGAAAAAAACTGTAAAGCAGGATCTGTTTTGAAAAAAATTTGTTATGCCCTAACTTCTCTTTTATTCAACTGCATCACTGCGGCAAATTATTCTGAACCTGCATGATCGATATCAAGCAAAATTATTTCTGCTGTTATACCGTGGGTATGCTTATAATCAAGTATGAAAGCCTTAACTAGCGTCGATATGATGATTTGTTAAAACTTGGAAGTTTCTTCAAAAAGGAGTCTCTCATGCGTTTTGGAACTATTCAGGATGTGGTCGATTTTGCAAAGAAGCTACATGCAGCTTTGTCGGCTCAGTATGCCGAGCTAGAGCAACTGTCCAGCTCTGAACGGGCACGTTTGATGTTAGATTACTTAAATCGTCATGAACAAAGTCTTGCTGAGACTATGGCCAAATACCAGGGTGATATGGCTGATAGTGTTTCAGCACTTTGGTTACAGGACGTGCCGGAGCTGCGGTCTGACGACCTGATCGAAAAAGTACGTGGCGTCAATTTAGAGGATGTCGATAATATTGTTGCTGTCGCCCTCGATGTTGATGAATATTTGATTAAACTATATCGCCATATGGCTGTTCAGGTAGACTCTGATGAAGGGAGGGAAGTTTTTAATAGTCTTCTCAAACTGGAAGACAACGAACGTCACCGGATTTCTCGAGCAGCTTTTCGGATGGCTGATATGTAGTTTTAACGCTTAGCTGCGCCTCCGTTCTAACTCGTTGCCCGATATATTGGTCACTTAATTACAGCTGTGTATTAACCCAGTTTTCTATATCCGATGCGCTCATTTCCCCCGCTTGGCGGGCAAGCTCTCTACCGCCTTTAAATACCATCAAAGTCGGAATGCTCTGAATACGGTACTGTCGAGCCAAGGCCTGTTCCGCTTCGGTATTTAATTTTGCCATTCGAACCTTTGGTTCCAGCTGCGATGCAGCCTGTAGATATGCCGGCACCATGGCTTTACATGGCCCACACCAGGGTGCCCAGAAATCTACAACAATCGCGATATCATTTCGGCTGATATGCTTGCTGAAATTTGCAGTTGTCAATTCCAACACAGAGCCTGAAAACAGCCGGGCACCACATTTTCCACATTTCGGAGCTTCGGTAATTCTTGATTCTGGAACTCTATTGAGCACACTACAGCCGGGACAAACGATATTTAGTGGTTCAGCCAAATAGATACCCTCCAATTACCCAACTGTAATCATTCCGATAGCAGACGATCAAACTCACCGGAAGCAATCAGCTTTTCCAGGTCAGAAAAACCACCCACTAAGGTACCCTTAACGAACACCATTGGCAGAGTCATCCAGCCGCTCCACATCTTCAATGCACCACGGCGATTCCATTCTTTAAAGTAACTGCCGTATTCGAGGTATTTATAGGGCTTTCCGGTAGCATTTACGGCTTTACATGCTTTTTTGCAGTAGGGGTTTTGTGCCATTCCAATCACGACAATATCGTTATTGGCTACTGCATCTGCTGCTTCTTTAACGGTGTCTTCGTAACCGCCGCCTATTTGATCGGCGACTGCTGGGCTTACGTTATTTTCATCAAAAATCTGTCTGGCCATACCCTTTCTCCAATTATTGTTATGCTATGGGAGTGTCAGTGTACACGCTAAACTGGCTTTCCCACGTAACTTTTCATATTGACGTATAGCAACTTCAGACATTAGATCCCTATGGGCCGATACCGCGCACCAGATCCACCCAAAGCACCTTATATCACCCCCGAGGGTTTCGAACGCCTTGTCGCAGAGGAACAGGAAATTTGGCCGCGTCGCAATGAAGTGACGGCTGCACTGAGCGCAGCTGCAGCAGAGGGGGATAGATCCGAGAACGCTGAATATATCTATCGCAAAAAAGAGCTGGCCTCCATTGATTACAGAATCCGCTATTTGCAACGGAGAATCCCTGCACTACAGGTAGTTCACACGCTTCCGGAAAATCGTCAGCAGGTATTCTTTGGTGCCTGGGTCACGCTGGAGGATGAAGAGGGCAATGAAATACAGTACCGGCTCGTCGGCCCGGATGAGCTGGATCTACACAAACAATATATCAGCATCGATTCCCCCCTCGCCAAGGCACTGCTCAAAAAGCTGATAGATGATGAGGTAGAAGTGAATACACCTGCGGGAAAACGCTACTACATTATCGTTGATGTAGAGTTCAACACTGGTCAGGTCAACACAGCTCCGGAGTGATCCCGGCTACCGGTTCCTACGATTGCGTAACGATATGATCTTCGCTAGCTGAACCCCGCTCCTTTTCAACTTCTGCCTGTTCCAGCGCATCTTTCGGAATCAGTGCGATCAATGTCCAGTCCGCTACTGCCTTTAATCCGTTATCTTCTGTAAACGGGTGTATGTGTTGCTTCGGATCGATAGCCATCAACAATACCGGGCTATTGCCATACAAAGCGCGATAGGCTTCAAAATCAAACTCTTCCGACAGGGTGGTTACTTTAATTTCACCGCCCTGCCCCAGCAGGCTGTTGAGTTTTTGTGAGGTGATATCTGCACCAAAAAGCCGTGTGGTGCGATAGGTTCTGGAAATTCTGGTAAGGCCGGATTCATCTTTCTCTTCTGCATTTCGCAGCGTGAATACCTGCTGTTTGCTGAACTCATCCGCATATTTCATACAGGCAAGTGTATTGAGTGCTGGACGACGGGACATGGCAAATACGGATCCGATGCCTACCAAATCAAGGTAGTGATCCGCATGTGCAGATACCGGGTTTCCGTAGTAGGTATCCAGCCCGTCCATGCGCGCCTCTTTAATAGCATCCCAGCTGGAGTCAATTATTTTTACACGATAGTCCAGTCCCTGAAGAGCAAGACCCACGGCGCGGGAAAAGCCATTGGAGCCGATAATCAACACGCCTCTGGCCTCCTCTTCAGCAACACCCAACAGACGAGCAATTGGCCTCGCCGAAATACTTTGCAGCAATACCGTGGTGATGATGATCAGAAAGGTCAGCGCAGGAATCACACTGGCATTACTGTATCCAAGTTCCTGCAATCGAATTGCAAACAACGCAGAAACTGCAGCGGCAACAATGCCCCGAGGGGCGATCCAGCTGATCAGTGCTTTTTCCTGCCATTTGAGCTCGGTAAATGCACAAACGCTCCAGATTACGATCGGCCTGGCCAGTATCACAACCGTCACCACGCCAACACCTACCCAACCTAAATCGATGATCTGACTCAGATCCAGCCGTGCCGCAAGTACGATAAACAAGACTGAGACAATCAGAATCGATAGCGTTTCCTTAAAACTAAGGATTTCGTGAATATCCACGTCCTTGTTATTGGCAAGCCAGATACCCATCACGGTAACCGCCAGCAGGCCAGATTCTTCAGCGAAATGGTTGCTCAATGTAAAAATGAACACCACTGCACCAAGCATCACTACATTCTGCAAATATTCCGGTATCCAGTGGCGTTTGAGCAAAGAGATCATCGCCAAAGCACCAACCGCACCCAGCATCAAACCACTCAACAAATCCTTACCAAACAACAGCAACGAATGGCCCTGGGCATTTGAAACAATAAATTCAAATACCAATACAGCCAGCAGCGCGCCGATTGGATCAATTAAAATCCCTTCCCAGATCAGGATATTCGAGACCGCAGGTGTGGGTTTAACGATACGCAGCAATGGCGTGACCACCGTGGGACCGGTAACGACAACCAGTGCGCCAAACATCAGAGAAAGAAGCGGGGAAAGATCGGTAATCCACCAGCACCCTGCGCTGATCAAACCCCAACTCATCAGCGCCCCCCAGCTAACCAGACCCGTTACTACGCGGCCATGGCCCTGAATATCAGAAAACCTCAGGGTAAGCGCACCTTCAAATAACACAATGGCTACACCGATCGAAACAAAAGGAAACAGCAAATCACCAAACATTTCGTCTGGATTCAGCGCACCAAAAACCGGCCCAGCAAGAATGCCAAAGCCGAGCAGGAACAGAATAGAGGGTAGCTTTAACCACCAGGCTAGCCACTGGGCGCTGATGCCCAGTAGCAGAATCAAAGCTAGCAGGATTCCAACGGAAACTTCCATACCTGTATATGTCCCTTTAGTAACGGTGTTACAGCGAAAGGGGTCGATTTTATATGGATGTACGGCGGGGAGCCAGAAAAAGTAAAGCAGCTACGCTGCCAAACTTCTTTGCTGTGTCTAATTTTTAAATGCCCCGTTGCGGAAACAACCGATATTAAAATAGCTCCGAGACTATTTAGTTAGTATCAGTTTTTCATTGCGGGTAATCTGCATCTGGTACCGCTTTCCCTGATGCATGATCTGTATCGCTTTCTTGCCCTGGAACAACTCCTCAGTTGAATAAACCTTCCGTTCCTGTGCTGTTTCAAGTGACTCTTTTTTCATAGGTAGGCCCTTTTACTGTCATATGGTAGAGAAAATTGGAACTACAAATCGCAAAATAAGCCTAGTCACGCAAGTGGTTTTTAATGCCAGCTGAACCACACCACTAGAGCTTCTAAATAATAACGATTCTTATTCGCATTGTATGCCAGGTGGATTAGTTAATCCAACCAAATTAAATATTCGCTGAGCTGATACCCCGCCCAGGCCTGAGCACGAACAGCTTGATCACAATCGTACCGATCTATGAGCGTACCCTGACCCATGCAACAAAGACATTTACCAGAAATATCGCTAACATCAGTCAGCCTTTAACTTTAAGAAAAAAGGAATGGACAAGATGGTTACGCTTAGCAACACAATTGACCTGGATGCACCGCCACCGGCATCATGCCTACAGGCAACGCGCTATTTCGACTGTGATGACCCTGATGTGCAAGCGTACGCCGCCAAAGTAGTTGGCGATGCAACAACCGATGTTGAAAAAATCGTTAAGCTTTATTATGCGGTTCGGGATGAGTTCCGTTATGACCCTCGCCATTTCATACTTACAAAAAAACAGTTTTGCTGTCGCCAGATTTTGCTAGACCAACGTGGCTTTTGCATGCCAAAAGCGGTATTGCTCTCTACCCTCGCCCGCACCCAGGGCATTCCATCCGGTATTGGTTTTGCCGATGTGATGAACCACCTGATGCCTGAGTCCATGCGTGATGAAATGGGTAACAATACGCCTATATTCCACGGCTACTCGGTATTGTATGTCGATGGAAAATGGTTAAAAGCATCCCCTGCTTTTAACCTGACGATGTGTGAAAAGCTGGATACAAAACCATTGGAATTTGATGGCAAAAGTCATGCGCTATTCCATGAATACGACAATAAAAATCGTAAGCATATGGAATATATAAAGGACCACGGCGCAGTGGCGGACTTTCCCTATGACACCGTTTATTACGATGTATTTGGTGACAAATATCCGGAGGTACACAAGCTCGGCAACAACGAATAAAGTTGTATATTTTTACTAACGGGTGGCGCTTCTTTATCGGCTTCTACAGTTGGTTTAGCTGTCTGTATGCATTCCTACGCGGGACATCGCTGAGGCCGTTAGGCATCATGCTTCAGGGCCAACAAGCTTGATTTACCCTTCGGCTCCGCTCAGGGTGCGGGTGGCCAACGGTGGTTTTCGATGCCCCGTTCCCTGAGCGAAGCCGAAGGGAGGCTGGGCCGAAGCATGAAGTCCAACCTAATGGCGAATCAATTAAATGCAGACTATTTTGCAGACTGCATCATTTTTAGGGCAGCGCGATTTTCATCCAAAACTTTTTGCGTATCTTCCCGCTGTTCTAGCAGATCCATCGCCCCTTTCAAACCAGGCACTTCCGCTACAACGTCACGACCGTAGGTTACTTTAGTCGCGTTATTCGCAAGCTTGAATGAGTAAAATGCAAAGATATCTGCTGCGGTTAGGGTATCGCCACAGATATAAGTAGAGATGCTAACCAACCTGTTTAACGCGGGGATACCGCGGTCTAGCATAATTGTAGAGTTTTCTTTGGTCTGCTCCGCCACTTCCCGGCCAAACAGGAAACCAATTAAATCATGGGCGGGGGTTTCAATATAAAGCTCAATGGTTTTTATGACCTGCTTTACCCGAGCGCGCTCAAATGGGTCAGCGGGGTACAAAGGTACTTCCGGGTACGTTTCTTCCAAATATTCAAGAATGACATTGGCTTCTGTCAAAATACCATTCTCCGTTTCAAGAAAGGGGATTTTACCCATTGGGCTTTTCGCCAGCATTTCTGATTCCTGACTGGGCGGCGCGAATACCTCTTCAAACTCAAGGCCTTTGATGATCATCGCGTGCTTAACGATGTTGTAGTAGTTACTGATAGCAAAACCGTGGAGCTTCAACATGGAATACCTTTGTTATATTTATTAGTGGGTTATATTTACTTTACAAGACAATATCGATACAAATCAGGCTCGCGAAATAAACTTGCCATTTGATGTGTGAAGCCGAATAACTTCGCCTGGCTCAAGATATTCCGGCACCTGTACTTCCAGCCCGGTTACCAGCTGTGCCGGCTTGGTTCGACCGGTCGCGGTAGCGCCTTTTATACCTGGTGCGGTTTCGGCAATTTCCAGTTCGATGGTTTGGGGCAATTCAATACCCAGTACGTTTCCATCCATTAGCAGCGCAATGATGCCCTGCTGCCCTTCAACCAGATACTCCAACTGACCTTCAAGGTCTTCAGAGTTCATATTGTACTGGCTGTAATCATCCAGATTCATAAAGCTGTATTCGTCACCATCCTTGTAGGTGTATTGAACCTGGACCCGCTGGCAATCCGCCTCCTTTAAAAACTCGTCACTCTTATAGGATTCATCGAGTTTCTGACCGGTTTTAAGGTTGTTAAAGCGGATTTTGTAAATGGTTGAAGCACCTCGTGAGGAAGGACTTCTCGATTCAAGGTGTTTGACGATATGCGGTGCATCGTTGATTTCAACAATCATCCCGCGTTTTAGTTCACTGGCTTTAGGCATTCAATTTCTCTCGTGGCGTTAAAGTACGTGGGGAATCGATTTAGTGATGGTGGCCGCCTACACCATGCGCATGGCCGTGGCTTTTCTCTTCAGCTGTGGCATCCCGCACCTCTTCAATTTTCACCTCAAAGGTCAGTGTTCTACCGGCATAGGGGTGATTCGCATCCACATCAATATTGAACTTACCGGCTTTTAGCACCATCACCTGACGCATTCCGCTTTTGGTACGAACCGCCACAATCATTCCTGGTTTCAACTTTGCGTTCTTTTTAACATCGACATTTTTTAGCGGTACTCGCTGGATGTTTTCTTTTCGGTGAAAGCCGTAGCCCTCAGCGGGTTCTACCGTTACGGTGAATTCATCCCCCGCTTCGTGCCCGCTCATGCCTTGTTGCAGCCCACGAACCACATTATTGCTGCCGTGTAGATATGCCATTGGATCACCTTTATGGGAATCCTCAAGCAGATTGCCCTCTTCATCCTTTAAGCGAAAGTGAAAAGTGGCTATTTTTCCGGGACCGATATTCATCAACTATTCCATCCAACTGCTCGTAAAAAGCGCCGATTATCCTTTGCTGACGGGACGATGGCAATCCCTGAGGCAGCTCATGTAGATGATCCGTTCAAACTCAAACTGATCCAGAGCGCCAAATAGTAAAAAAAAAGGCCGCACAATTGTGCGGCCTTTTCGATTTTCTCATCAGTCAACAAGGCTGGGAGCAGCCCGGTAAACTGTTATCGCTTTTAACTCACTTCAAACGATCCAGCTGAGCGTTTACTACTGATGCTGGTAGCGGGATATAGCCATCCTTGATTACGATGTTCTGACCTACTTTTGAAAGCACCAGCTTAATGAACTCACGCTCCAGTGGTGCAAGAGGCTTTTCAGGATGCTTGTTCACATACACGTACAGGTAGCGTGAAAGCGGATAGGTTTTATTAAGTGCGTTTTCCGCAGTTGCAGCAACAAATGGCTTACCTGGTTTTTTGGTCAGTGATACAGCTTTAACACCTGATGTTTTATAACCAATGCCGGAATAACCAATACCGTTCAAAGAGGTATTTACACTCTGTACAACAGAGGCAGAACCGGGTTGCTCGTTAACATTGCTCTTGTAATCACCCTTACACAGCCCTTTCTTTTTGAAATAACCATAGGTGCCGGATACCGAGTTACGGCCGTAAATCTGAATAGGCCGATTAGCCCAGGAACCGGTAAGCCCTACCTGACCCCAGGTGGTAATGTCGCTCGTCCCGCCACACTTTCGGGTAACGGAGAAAATGGCATCAACCTGAGGAATAGTTAAGCTCTCAATCGGGTTGTCTTTGTTTACGTATACCGCAAGCGCATCAATAGCAACACGAATAGCAGTTGGCTTGTAGCCATGCTTGCTTTCAAATGCCGCCAACTCTTTGCTCTTCATCTTTCGGCTCATTGGACCAAGATTTGAAGTACCTTCTGACAGTGCAGGAGGTGCTGTAGAGGAACCAGCCGCCTGAATTTGAATATTTACATTGGGGTACTGACGCTTATATTCTTCAGCCCAAAAGGTCATCAAGTTTGCCAGTGTATCGGAACCAACACTTGAAAGGTTACCTGAAACGCCCTGTGCTTTAGTGTAATCAGCCAATGCAGGATCAACTTCAACTTTTGCCTGAACCAGAGTGGTTGATGCAGCAGCTGCAACCCCTAAAGCTAGCGCTATTTTCTTCAATTTCATGGGCGATATTCCCCGTTTCCAGTTAATGTAAAGTCCGCAGAGTATGAATCAGGTATATGACAGAACCGTTACAGCGTGAATAAAAATAGGCAACACCAATAAACTCTTCAACCAGGGTTGGTCAGGGGTAGATCATTTTCCAGAGAAGGTATCGCCTCCGGGCCTTCAACTCGCTCTGCAAAAAACAGACAGCTAAACGTGCTCCCTTTCCCAATCTCACTTTTTATCGACAGTTCAGCATCATGACGCCGCAGCACCTGTTTGACGATGGATAATCCCAGCCCGGTTCCACCGGAATCCCGTGACCGCCCTACATCAACCCGGTAAAAGCGCTCAGTTAACCGATCAATATTTTCCCGGGCTATACCCACTCCGCTATCCACTACTTGAAACAGCGCCCCCTCGGGCACCGATTTCCAGACCACCTGTATCAAGCCATCATCCGGGGTATAACGTACGGCGTTGTTTACAAGATTACTGAACACGCTATAGATCTCTTTTTCCATACCGCGTAATCGCAGCCCAGACTCAATATTGGTTTCAATCTGATGACTACCGGAGCTGAGTTGATCTGCATCCCGAACAATCGATTTCAGCAGAGCTGACACTTCAATTCCTGGACATTGACTGGCCGCCGGAATCACGCCGGTATCCAGCTTCGAAAGCTGTAGCAGATCTTCAACCAGAGTTTTCATACGGTGAGCGGGACTACTCATTCTGCCGACCAGATCATGCAACTCTTCAACGGTCAGGTCATCAAGGGTTTCTATGGTTTCAAGATAGCCAATCACCACAGTCAGAGGGGTACGCAGTTCATGGGAGACATTAGCGACAAAATCACGGCGCATCTCGGTGAGGCGATGAATATGGGTGTTATCACGAATAAGCAGCATTCGTTGGTCAAGCGCACTGGGTACAAGGCGAATTTCGAGGAATTTACTGTCATCTACAGGTGACAGGATATCAAGAGGCTCTGAATCGATCTCGGCCGAACCAAGAAATGCCACAAACTGTGGATCACGAATCAGTCGCCCGATCGGCTGTCCAATATCCTTCTTATTTAGATTCAGAATGCGGGTTGCGGAACCATTAAACCATTCAATTTCTTCACGGCTATTCAATAAAATGGTGGCGTCGGGAATGGATTGTGTCGCTTGCTGATATCGTTTCAGCAGGTTGGCAATTCTGGTTTTTCGGGATTCCGATCGACGACGGGTTCGATAAAATCGATAGGCCATCTCCTCCCATATACCACTCAGCTCCGGCATCTCGGTACTGGGCCGATCAATCCAGAGAATCAATCGTCGTAACTGTAGAAATTGTTTGGTGGCATAAAATGCGAGCACGATTGCTAGTGTCCAGGCAATCTGGCCAATAACCCAGCCTATGGTGCTGCTCACCAATACAAGGATCAATATCCGTTTGAGTTCTTCATTCCATAGTTTTTTCACTATCTAATAACCTGGTAAAGCAGACATATTTATACACGTACGCGTAGCTACAATGAGGATAGCCAAAAACCGGTTAATCGACTTCAGAAAACCGATAACCGGCACCACGGACAGTCTGGATAAAACGGTCATAACCAAATGGTGCCAGCAGTTTCCGCACTCTCAGCACGTGCACATCAACGGTTCGTTCTTCCACGTAGATGGTGCGACCCCAAACATGATCCAGCAGCTGCTCCCTGGAAAACACTCTGCCGGGATTACGCATAAAAAACTCCAGCATTTTATATTCGGTGGGACCGACATGAATAGTTTGATCTGCGATGACCAGGCGGTGAGCTACGGTATCCAGGCAGATATCGGCAGCCTTTAGTTGATCGCCTTCGCCCTGACCACTTCGCCTCAATATCGCTTTGAGACGAGCCTGTAACTCCTTTGGTGAAAAGGGCTTGGTAATATAGTCATCTACCCCCCGATCAAAACTGGCTAACTTATCCGATTCATTGCCACGTGCGGTCAACATCACAATAGGCAGATCCTGAATAGTTTCGTCAGAACGGACTTTCCTGACCAGGTCCACACCGCTAATTCCCGGCAGCATCCAGTCAACAAGCAGCAGGTGAGGAATGTTATTGCTCAGATATTCCAGTGCGGATTCACCATCAGCGGCTTCTTCAACGTTGTATCCCGCTCGCTCTAACGAGAAGCGTAACATTTCGCGAATATCGGGTTCATCCTCAACAACTAGAATATTGTGAGACATAGAATCTCCTGTAGATCAGCCCAAAGCCCCGATTTAAACCAAGCTCTATGACAACCGTATGACGGTCCGGAAAAAGTGACACATATCTGTCATGTTAACGCATAAATAAAGCAGACAGCATTGAGCCCAGTGTAGTGTATTAAACTAGTTCAACAACAAGGCTTCCAGCAGTGCCTTTTGAGCGTGCAGACGATTTTCCGCTTCATCCCAGACTACTGCTCGCGCATCATCCATCATGCTACTGCTAACCTCTTCGCCCCGGTGGGCAGGCAAGCAGTGCATGAATAGGGCATCACTATTGGCGTGATCCATTAACTCCGGAGTGATTTGATAGCCATCAAACGCAGAGAGGCGTTGATCACTCTCGCTTTCCTGCCCCATCGATGCCCAAACATCCGTGACCACAAGGTCAGATCCCTTAACCGCTGCCTTCGGATCTGCGATCAGGTTCACCCGTTGTTTGTTCTGTTTGACTAGATCCGCGTCCGGTTCGTAACCTTTGGGCGCAGCAATGTTCAGCTCAAAATCAAACTGCCGCGCAGCGTTGATATAGGAGTGGCACATATTGTTGCCATCACCAACCCAGGTCACGGTTTTACCCTGAATGCTTCCGTTATGCTCTCGATAGGTTTGCATATCTGCAAGTAGCTGGCAGGGGTGAAAATCATCGGTCAGTGCGTTAATTACCGGCACTTTTGAGTACTCTGCGAAACGCTGAATGGTGGCATGCTCAAATGTGCGAATCATGATGACATCAAGCATTCTCGACAATACCCGGGCGCTGTCTTCAATCGGCTCGCCACGTCCAAGCTGGGTATCCCTGGGTGACAGAAAGATCGCACTACCACCGAGCTGACTCATACCCGCCTCAAAGGAGACCCGAGTCCTGGTAGAAGATTTTTCAAATATCATCCCTAATACTTTGTTTTTAAGGGATTCATGAGCCAGCTCTTCCTGCTGAAATTGCTTTAACTGATCCGCTCGATCAAGCACTGAGATCAATTCAGCAGGAGAAAAATCCAGCAGGGTTAAAAAGTGACGGATGGTCATAGCTCTACCCTTCCCTACGCTCTTGGACGACTACGATCATCGCCCGCATACACCTTGATCAACTGACTGACGCGACTGACAATCTCATCAGCTTCATCATCGGTTAGTACCAACGGTGGTAACAATCGAACCACACTACCCGCTGTCACATTGATCAACAGGCCTTTTAACAGCGCCAACGAAACCAGCTCAGCGCATGGTTCGGTCAGCTCGATCCCAATCATCAATCCGAACCCGCGAATCTCTTTAATATAGTTCGCGCCCCCAAGCTCATCTTTCAAACCCTGCAACATGCGCTCACCAAGCTCAGCTGCTCGCTGAACCAGGCCGTCCTGTTCAATCGTGTCCATCACTGCCAGCGCAGCTGCACAAACTAGCGGATTGCCGCCATAGGTTGAACCATGCTTGCCAGCGGTTAACGTAGTGGCTGCTTCACCCCGCGCCATACACACTCCAATCGGCAAACCATTTGCCAGCCCTTTCGCGGTAGTCACTACATCGGCAAGTATATTAGTGTGCTGGTAGGCAAAATATTTCCCGGTTCGCCCGTTGCCGGTCTGAATCTCATCCAGCATCAACAGCCAGCCATTCTGATCACAAAGCTCACGCAGCTCTGCGAGATAGTTTGCATCGGGGATGGCTATGCCACCTTCACCGATAACAGGCTCCACCAATACGGCCACCACATCACTGTTGTTTTTGCCTATCTCGCGAATGGCTTCAACATCATTAAATGGTGCGCGAGCAAAGCCTTTTAACAGCGGCTCAAAACCCTGGTGTATTGCGCGGTTCCCTGTAGCGGAAAGCGTTGCCATGGTTCGACCATGAAAACTGCCCTCTGTAACAATAATAGTAGGAAGATCGATGCCTTTATTATGACCGTACAACCGCGCCAGCTTGATAGCCGCTTCATTGGCTTCAGCACCTGAATTGCCAAAAAAACAGCTCTCCATACCGGACACCGCCACTAACCGGGCTGCCAGCTCCTGCTGGTTTGGAATCTGATAAAGGTTCGAGGTGTGGTTCAGCTTTGACACCTGATCCGAAACCGCCTGAGTAACTGCAGGGTGGGCGTGGCCCAATCCGGTTACCGCCAATCCACAAAGTGCATCCAGATATTCGTTACCATCGGTATCGTATATACGCACGCCTTTTCCGTGATCAAAGGCTACGGGCAATCGTTTGTATGTGCTCATGATCGGGCTGATCATTGTTCTCTTCCTGTCGTATGACATTGTTATTTCGTTTAATTTTGGGTGGAATCAACACCTGTTGGCGTAAAAACACAAAGCCCCATAAACGCAAAAAGGCAGCGGTAGCTGCCTCGTATTGATCTTCACTATATCGCCATATTAATCGCCATGCAACAGAGTGAT